>CALUTH010000067.1 GCA_944323635.1 Candidatus Gastranaerophilales bacterium | reverse complement strand
ATACTGGAAATTGACGGTGCACGAGATTGTGCGGTTGAATTTTTCAGTTTCTCAAAGCCTTATGCAATGACAGGCTGGCGTCTTGGCTGGGTCTGCGGAAACAGCGAAATCATATCAATATTCGGGAAACTAAAATCCACGCTTGATACAGGGATTTTCCGTGCAATACAAAAAGCCGGTGCAGCAGTTTTGCTTTCAAAAGAAGGCGACGAGTATATCAAAGAGAAAAATATAGGATTTAAGAGAAAACAGGAAATATTTGTAAAAGGATTAAAAGAACTCGGCTGGGGAGATTTCAACATTCCTGATGCCACTTTCTATTTATGGCTGCCTGTACCGCCAAGATATAAAACATCAAAAGAATTTACCGATGACCTTTTAAGAACCTCAGGCGTTGTTGTTGTTCCGGGCAGCGGCTTTGGCAAATACGGCGAAGGGTTCTTCAGAGCATCCATTGTTTGTTCTGACGAAAAATTACAGGAATGTATAGACCGTATGAAGGCTGACGGATTTTATTTTAATAAATAATAATGGTATAATCCAATTATGAAGAAATTTACAACTTATACAGGCATAATATTAATACTGTTTCTTCTGGTTAATAATCAGGAGGCTCAGGCATATGTAAATCCTGGGTCAGGCAGCTATATATTTCAGACTGTTATCGGTGGATTGCTCAGCATATTTTATCTGTGTAAAAAAATTATTTTGAAAATTATACATCTTTTTGTGAAAAATAAAAATGAATAATGTTTCTTTTCGCGACAACTCCGGTTTCGTTTTTAAATACAATGAAGAAATTTACAGGCAAATAAATACAGTCTATAAAGACGATTATGAACAGGTCATGAATAGCGGACTGTATGACGAGTTGGTCAGTAAACACATGATTGTGTCACACAAAGAAGTTGATACGGAAATTACAGGTAATGGCAACGGGTATAAAATTATAAAACCGGAACAAATAAAGTTTATTACATACCCTTACGAATGGTGTTTTTCGGAATTAAAGGATGCCGCCCTTTTGACTCTGGAAATTCAAAAAATTGCACTCAAACATGACATGTCATTAAAAGATGCCTCCGCTTTTAATATTCAATTTAAAAACGGGAAGCCTATTTTTATTGATACACTTTCTTTTGAAAAGTATAAAGAAAATGCCCCGTGGATTGCCTATGGACAGTTCTGCCGTCACTTTCTTGCACCTCTTGTATTAATGAGTTATAAAGATGTCAGCCTTAATAAATTATTGGTTACAAATATTGATGGTATACCTCTTGAGTTATGCTGCAAGCTGCTGCCATTAAGGGCAAAATTTAATCCGGCAAATTTTGTCCATATAGTACTGCATGCCATTTCTATAAAAAAGAATGAAAACCAAAGTCATAATTCAAATATGAATAGGGGGAATGAACGCTCTAATCAGGAAAACTTAAATCCAAAATTTTCCAAACTGGCAATGTCAGGTTTGATTGACTCACTTGAGGATTGTATTAAAAATTTAAAACTACCCGAACTAAAAACCGAATGGGGAGAATATTATACAAATACAAACTATACCCCTGACGCCTTTTATCAAAAAGAGGAAATTGTAAAAGAGTTTATTCAAACAATTACACCGGAAACAATATGTGATCTTGGTGCAAACAGGGGAGATTTTTCACGGACAGCTATCAATGCTTGTGACAAGACCTTCTGTTTGTCGTTCGATATTGACCCCGCCGCAGTCGAATTAAATTATAACCTTATAAAAAAGAACGGCGAGGATAGGATTTTACCTTTAATACTTGATTTGACAAATCCTACGCCGGCTATAGGTTTTGCAAATAAAGAACGTGCGGATTTTTCGTCAAGGTTTAAATGCGACGCAGTTCTGGCGCTTGCACTAATTCATCACCTTGCGATTTCAAACAACCTGCCATTTGAAAATATTGCAAGTTTTTTTGCTAAACTGGGTGAATACCTGATTATTGAATTTGTACCTAAAGATGATTCTAAAGTCCAAATATTATTAAGCACCCGCAAAGACATTTTTAGTAATTATACAGAAGAATTTTTTGAGAAAGTATTTTCTAAAACTTATATAATACTTGCCAAAAAGCAAATCCGTAATTCTAAACGTATAATTTATTTGATGAGGCGGAAATAATGTACATATTACTTTTCCCGCTTATATTATGTACATTGCCAATACATTCAATATTTGCGCAAAACAGTACGGAAATATCACTCAAGGATTATATTCTTACTCTGTTACTTTTCTGTCTTTTTATCATCGGCGGAACAGCAATATTAAATTATTTTATTGGGGATATATTTATTTCCGAGTTAATTTTTTGTTTAAATTTCTTTCCTTTTATTTATGCGAAACTATTATTTTCAGCAATATTCAGCGAATATAAAAGACGTAAAATACGCACTAAAGTTATATTTTTCATATTATATATTACCGGTTCTTTACTTCTGTCGATGGCAGTAATTTGTTTATTCCATCATATTTCACCATACCCTGCGGCAAAGTTTTTATTCTTTTTATCAGCATTTATAAGTTTTTTTGTATATATTGATATTATCAAAAAGATTACCTGTAAGAAAAATCAGATTACAACAAAAAATACTCTCAATAAATTATTCGGAACACCGTTAAAATTACCGGATATTTATCATATCATTACCGATTCTCATACGGGATTTGATAAAAAAAACTATTGCGACGACTATTTTAAAACAGAACTTCTAAAACGCGGTTTCACTATCTACGAAAAAGCCACAAGTAATTATAATTATACTTTTTGTTCGGTACCTTCCATATTAAATATGGATTATATTGAAAATCTTTCGGGCTCGCTTCTCCCTGAAAAAACACTGCAATATTACGGTAAAAATATGGTATTTTCGATTTTACAAGATGCCGGCTATAATATAACGGCTACAACATTTAACCTGTATAAACATCTGCTCAATGCCAATAAGATAACACTAACCCTGCTAAGGACAATACTCTGTACATCTTTGCCGTATATTTTTCATTACAGCATCGGTTCCAACCTTATGCAGATTAGACATGAACTTTCAAATACGCTAAAAAAGCGAAATAACAAACCAACTTATTTCTTCGGGCATTTACTTGCACCACATTATCCGTATTTAAATAAAGAAGACGGAAGCAAGATTCCAGTATCCGAGCAGCAAAATATTGATTACTACTTTAGCTATTTGAAATATATAGATAGAGAACTTTTAAAAATGATAGATGAACTTAAAGTAAATATGGCGCCCGATTCTATCATCATAATCCATGGAGACCATTCTATTTCCTTACCGGAGCAGAACGATAAATTTAAAACACTGCTCACTATATTTTATCCGGAGAAATACAGTTCTGCATGTATTCCGCATGATTGCACCCTCGTTAATCTTTTCAGAGGGTTATTTAATGAAATATTAGGTACAGATTATCAATTATTACCCAATAAACATATTTCTGTAGATAGATACGGAAACCCTGCCGGCAATGAAACCCTTGAAAATATTTCAGTACAAAGATTAAACACTTTAGTCAAAAAATATCATAATAAACGTGTTATTATATACGGCGCAGGAAAATTATTTGAACAAATTAACAAAAACTTTGACTTATCCGGATTCAATATTATTGCATTGTCAGATATCCGCTTTAAAAACGACAAATTAATTCGTGATAATCAATTAGGTTATAATATCATATCTCCTGAATTGATACATACTTTAAAACCTGATATTGTACTAATATGTGTTTTAGAGCCATTTTACGTTGAAAAATATTTTAATGAACAACTTTTTAAAAACAAACAAAACAGATTTAGATTTGAACCGATAATACAAGAAAACAGTAAAATGGCAATAGAAAAACTTTTTAGAGACATTGTGTAACCCTGCCGAGGAAAACGTGACTAAATGTCACGTTTTGCAGGAGGTAAGAACCCGTTTTGTGTAATAACACTGTACGGTATACTATCTGGCTATAACCTGTACATTGTCAAGATTAACACGCTGACGGGCTTGCCAGAGGTCATACGCTTGCTGTAAATTCAACCACAACTCTGCACTCGTTCCCAATGCCTTTGATAATTTCAAAGCCATTTCAGGGCTTATACCAACTTTTTGGTTTACTATCTCTGATAAATTTTTTCTTGTAGTACCGAGTTTCAATGCAAACTCTGTCACTGTAAAATTAAGCGGTTTAATCCAATCTTCAAGTAAGATAATTCCCGGGTGTGGAGGGTTATACATCTGCATAAATCTATCCTTTCTAGTGATAGTCCTGATAATCAACTATATACACATCATTTGTACCTTCATCATATTCAAATGTAATTCGCCAATTTGCCTGAACAGTAACAGCCCATTGTCCTTTTAAATTACCTGTTAATTGATGAAGTTTGTATGCTGGTGATGCTAAGTCATTTAAACCGGTCATTTTATCTAGCGTAGCAAGTATTCTTGATAATTTATCTGCGTGAATTGCCTGAATACCTTTTTTACTTCCGCTAAGAAAGAACTTTTCAAGACCTTTATGCTTAAACGACTTAATTATACTATAATTGTAACATGCTACGTAACAGGTGTCAATATTAACAGATAAAATATTTTTCTAAATAACAAATGCGGCTGGAGACTCTGCCGAGGAAAACGTGACTAAATGTCACGTTTTGCGAGAGGTAAGAACCCGTTTTGTGCAACAAAACATGGGTTCGACTCCCTTTTTACAAAACTCTTTTTTAAAATAACAAATGCGGCTGGAGGGAGTCGAACCCACGGCAGACAAGGTTTAGGAAACCTCCGCTCTATCCTACTGAGCTACAACCGCATGTTATATTACCTGATTAGTATAACACAAAAATATTAAACTAATAAAAACTACAACCCTGCCATAACCAGCAATCTGACAACGGCGCCCTGAATAATCCACAGAACTATTAAAGCAATCATCGGTGATATATCAATCATACCGAGAGGCGGAATTACGTTCCTAAAAATATTCAAATAAACATCGGAAACTTCTCTGATTGCTTTTATTGGCTGCTGATTCCAATCAATATTAGGAATCCAGGTTAAAAGTATTCTGATAAATATCAAGAGTGAATAAAAATGAAATAAGAGACCGACAATATATGCTAAACTCATTACCTCTCCTTATGGCTGAGAATTTCTTTTTGTGTTAGCGCAGTCACAAACGGTACGCTCGGACGGAATATTCTCTATCATAGTAAATAAAAGTTTTTTGAGATTAGCCACATTGTTATTAAATACCTGCATTACTTCGTGATGAGAAACCGGAGGAACATCCCCTACAAGACCCGCATCATAGTCAGTAATCAAAGAAATATTAAGCGGACACATATCCATTTCTTTAACCAGATACGCTTCTGGGAAGGCAGTCATATTAATAACTTCCCACCCTTGATTAGTAAAGAATTTTGATTCTGCTTTTGTAGAAAATCTCGGACCGTTAATAACAACAACCGTACCGTGGTCATGAACCGTAATACCCAAGTCTTTTGCAGTTTTAATAGCAAGCGCTCTTAGTTCCGGACAATAAGGCTCTGCAGCAGACGGGTGTGTAGCAATCGGACCTTCAAAAATAGTAGATTTTCTTCCGTCAGTCCAATCCACAAACTGGTCACAGATTACAAAATGTCCGGGGGCAACATGTTTTTGCAAACTGCCTGCCGCACAAGGAGAAATTACCCTTGTACAACCGACGGCTTTCATAGCCCAAACATTTGCTCTGTAGTTAATAAGATGGGGCAAAATAGTATGATGTCTTCCGTGTCTTGGCAGGAATGCGACCTTATGGGAACCGATTTTACCGATAAAAAGATTGTCGCTTGGTTTGCCGTAAGGGGTTTCTACAGGAACTTCCTCAATATCATCAAGGAACTTATAAAACCCTGAACCGCCGAATACACCAATATCTGCTAATTTTTCCATATTTCTACCTCGTCTAAACTACACTGAATAACATCATGTTATCACAAACACACCGGGGGTAAATAGGGGGTAAATATGGGGGGGAGGAACGAGGAGATGTATAGAAAATAGAAAAAAAAGAGGGAAACCTTAAAAGGTTTCCCTCAACAAAAACTTGAAATAAGTTAATGACTATTTGCCGTTAACAATAGTTTTGAAGTTTTTACCTGCAGAGAAAACAGGAACTGTTTTAGCAGGGATTTTGATTTCCTTGTTAGTTTGCGGGTTTCTGCCGTTTCTTGCAGCTCTCTTACGCGGTTCGAAAGTACCAAAACCAACTAAAGTAACTTTTTTACCCTTAGAAACTGTTTTTTGAATAGTATCAATTAAAGCACCTAATACTTCGCTTGCTTCTTTTTGAGTAACTTTAGCTTTTTTTGAAATCTCTTGAACTAATTCTTCTTTGTTCATCGTAAAACTCCTTTCTTATGTCTACAAAACCTATTATACCCATCAGAGAAAATATTGCAAGCCATTTTTTTAGAAAAACGGCGGTTTTTGATACTATTTGACAAAAAATAAGCATAAAGTATGAATTTTCTAAAACTAAATTATACCCTTTAAACCACTATGTAACAAGAAGTATCACAGGAAAAAACCCGTCAACACAACTAAATTCCATCTTCTGTCAAATATCTTTACAAACATTTGACATATTGTTAATTTTTGTTACAGGTTTTTATTTTTGTGAAATCAGGCGTCCCAAAATGTTTTTATATATATGTAAGCAGATAAGATGTTAAGAAAGAGTAGTAGAATATGGCACTTGACAGAGACGCAATCGAAAGAAATAAAAAACCGATAGGTTCACTGGAAATCCCTGAAAATTTCCATTGTAACTACCTTAATAAAAAAGATCGGCAAATGAGATTTAACAACGGAAAAGATCCGTTATATTACATCTTTGACGGCATGGAACAAAAGCCTTTAAAAGTCGTTGTAAAAGACTTTGTAAAAGATATTGTATGTGACGTCAAAAGATATTACAAAAAATTAGCCAGTTAAGCGGCACTAGAGAAAAAGGAAAAGAAATATAAATAGTTCAACCCAAGGTAACAGGTTGAACTATTTAGTTTTATAGCTATAATAAGTAAGCAATATAAAGGAGGAAACGATGAAAAAGAGTTTACTTATTTTAGCGTTAGCATCAACAATCGCTATATGCGGGAGCGCACAAGCACAGCAATGTACTTGTCAGGGACAAAACGGCACAATTTCAGTAAGTGCAAATGCGGTAAAAGAAGTGGCACCTGATACTGTTGAAATAAATATTGAAGTTCAAACCGAAGATGCAAAATCCATGCAAAAAGCTATGAATGATAACAATGAAATTTCACAAAAAATTCTTACGGGTTTAAAATCCACGATAAAGGCAGAAGACGGCGATTATGTCAAAACCTCGGACTTTCGCGCTGATTCGCTTTACAAGTATAACGGCAGTAAAAGATCTTTTGATAAATACATGGTAACAAACAATGTTATTGTTCACACAAAATCCATTGAAAGCATACCTTCAATAATAGAAAAAGCTATTGCACTCGGTGCAACCGGCATATCAAACCTTAACTTCAGCGTATCAAATTACGACCGGTACAGGGATGAACTTCTTACACTTGCAATTCAAAAAGCAAACAAGCAAGCACAAACTGCAGCAACTGCAGCAAATATTGCAATTAAAGGTGTAAAAGACCTTACAATCATTAATAACGACAATATTTACGGCAGAACAAGATACACTGCGGTTAACTTAAAAGCATGCGGCAGTGCTGACGCAGCAGCACCGGAAGCCGCTACACCCTCTATTGAGCCGGGAATTATTAAAATTCAGGCAGGGGTAAACATGACTTATTCTATTAAGTAAACAAAAAACTTTATAAAAAAAAAAGCCCTTCAGATGTAAAAGTCTGAGGGCTTTGTCTATAAGGACTCTTTACTTAATCCAATTCCGACACTGCCATTAATTAAAGATAATACAGACAGATGATTTTACCCTGAATTTTCTAAATCCCCCTTTCTTTTACCCCGGTTTGTTATAAAATAGTCCTATATGTTAATAATAGTTAAGTTTGAAAGAGGGATTATATGGCAAACAGAATAGGTATTGATGTTGGCGGTACAAATGTTAAGATAGCACTGGTTGGAGACAAAGGAAATATTATTTATTCAAACTCTATTCCTACAAGGGCGGAAATGGGATATGAATATACAATTAATAACATGAAACAGGCTGTAAGCGACCTGTTAAAAGAAACAAATTCTAACCCGAAAGATATTGAAGGTATCGGTTTCGGTTTTCCCGGTCAGGTGGATTATCAGGAAGGGATTGTACGTCTTGCGCCAAATATCCCCGGCTGGGTCAATGTTCCGATAGCAAAAGTTTTTGAAGAAGAGTTCGGTATCCCGACCCGCGTAGATAACGACGTAAGATGTGCCGCACTCGGAGAATTAAACTTCGGAGCAGGTAAAGGCTGCCAGAACCTTATATGTATAACAGTAGGCACCGGTATTGGTTCAGGATTAATTATTAACGGCAAATTAGTCCGCGGCGCAAGTAATTCTGCAGGGGAAATCGGTCACATAAAACTCGATATGACCGGCGGTCCGTTATGCGGCTGCGGTGACAGAGGCTGCCTTGAAGCGTTTGCATCAGGTCCGAGTATTGTAAGCATGGCAGAAGAATACATAAGAGGCGGCAAATCTACAAAATACAGAGAGCTGGCTAATCCTGATATTACACCGTATATCGTATCGGAAGCTGCAAAACAGGGTGACAGAGTTGCACAAAAAATATTCACAATAATGGGTGAATATATCGGTATAGGTTTGACGAGCGTTGTAAACCTTCTTAATCCGGAAAAAATAATTATTGGCGGCGGAGTTGCAGATGCAGGCGAAGTTTTGCTTGCTCCTATCCGTGAAACTATTGCAAAACGTGCTATTCCTATTTCTGCAGCAGCAGTAGAAATAGTACCGGCCCAGCTTGGCAATACTGCAGGAGTTATCGGTGCAAGTTTATTAATAAAATCATAGACTTACCCCGCGCAATATGTTACAATCCATTTATAGTCCAATGGAGGATTTTAAAATGATAAAATTAAAAAAGGGTTTTACGCTTGTAGAAATACTTATTGCAATGGCTCTTGTCGCTATTCTTGTTGCAATTATGAGCCCGAATATTGCAAGAGTACGCCCTGACCAGAAAAAAGCTTTATTTATTAAAGCCTATACAAGAACGGAAATTGCCGTTGTAAATATGATTAACGATACGGAAATGTATCCGACTGTTTATAATGAAGACGGCACACTCTCTCAATTCGGTCTTTGCTCAACAAAAGCACCGATCGGACTGCTTGCAAATACTGACTCTGCTTCAGGTAACACAAAGTTTGTACACTATTTTGCAAGGGAACTTGGCTCAACGGAATCAGGCAACACTGTAAAAACAAGTGACGGGCTAACTTATGATGTTAATTTTCAAAATGCCGATGCTACCAATGCAGACGTAACAGCAGCCACAATAACTATTACATATAAAGACGAGTCTATAGGCTCTATTAAAGTAAAAAACGGCGGAAATGTTGAATGCAGCGATGACAAATGTACTAAATATATTGAAGACAGATATAATTTGAAAGTCGACGAATAAACTATAAGTCAAGTTATAAAAATCCGCTTCTGATAACAGTAAGCGGATTTTTTATGCAATAATCAACAAGTTATACTCAAAAGTATAATCACTAATTCCCCCTGTGATTAATTTATTTTTTCTATGTAATTTTTAGAATAAAACTAAAGGAGTGAGGATAAACAATGAACAGTATATTTACCTCTCCGGTTTTCAAACTGGAGCAATTAAACTACATTTATATAGTATTAACATCTAAATCCTGTAATCAGAGGTGCAAACAGTGTTACATAGATTTTCCCTTAGGGAGACAGCAAAAAGATTTTATTGATATTAACAAAATAAAAGAAATGTTAACCCAAATAAAAGATGAAAATATTGAATGTATTTATCTGACAGGAGCTGAACCGATGACCCATCCCGGGTTTAACAATATTTTACGTCTCTGTCTCAAACGTACAAACGTATGTATTTGCACAAATGCCTCTTTTATAAATGAAAAAAAGGCGAGATTTTTAAGGAAAGTAGAGGATGAGAGTAAATATAGTCTGTTCTTTCGTTTTTCGCTTTCTCATTATGAAGAACTTAAGAACGATACAGCAAGATATAGAGGTTCCTACAGGCAAACAATGTTTGCAATAAAAAATCTTGAAAGGTACGGTTTCTCAATAATTCTTGAAATTGTCAATTATTACAACGAGGATGAGGGTATGATTTTAGAAATGTTCAGAAAAAAATTTGAAGAATACGGCGTCAATCCGGAAATATCAATCGGACAATACTTTAACAGCGCAAACCCGCCTGCTGAATACAACAATAAGTCCAAAGAATGCACAATGAGCAGAACACTAACCCAGAACGGGGTTTATTCTTGCCCGTATCTTGCAAATGACTATAGAGGACGAATGGGTAGCAGTTTCCTTGACTATTCAAAATCAATAAACGCAGAAACTAGTTTCTGTATGACATGCTCCGCCTGCAAAACATTCATAAGCGATTAGGCAATATTCCTGACATTTGGCTGTTCAAGGAACTTATCCCCGCCAGGAAAACCATCTCTGCCGGTGACCTTTCTGGTGATAAAGTACTGAATTTTAGGAATAATTGTCGATATATATGCTACACAAATAGAAAAACCTACAAGAAAATTCAAACCGGTACAAGCAAGGTTTTTATTTTTTACAGACTTTAGCAGGGCAGAATCAATTTTTCCGTTCTTAGAAGCGTTTGCAATATCTTCCACATACTTAACCACTCTGTCTTTGTATTTATACAGGTCCTTGTGAGAAACATATTTGTACTCGCTTTTATATGCTCCGTCAGTATAATTATCAAACATCACGTGAAGGAGTTTCGGGGAATTAATCTCCCCGCCTTTTAATACATCCGCTATTTGATTTTTGCTTATTATACTTACACCGCAGCGTTTTGGCTGAAGTTCGGACATTTTGCGTGCAATATCGCCGTACTGTTCTTTTTCTGCAGGAGTAAGCGCGGCAAGGAATTTATCAAGTTCTATTACTTCAACCGGAGGCGCCTGTTTTTTGCCGAGTTTAGCCATAAAGTCAGAGAACTTTGACGGGGTTTCTTTTTCAAATTCAAGAAGCGGTACATCTTTTGTCCCCGTACCAAACATTGCTTTTCTAAAATCTTCGACAGACATACTGCCACCCTTTGCCGCCAAATATTCATCCAGATACTTGGTTATACGGTTTACGGATTTGGGATCAAGACGCTGTGAAGTTTTACCGCCGGTTTCAATAAGATTCATTACCCTTGCAGCATCATCCCTTGCCCAGTAATAAAAATACATTGAACCAATATCTCTTACAAGAATATCAAGCGTTTCCTCTTTTCTGCGGGCATTTAACCCTCTGCCGCCTGCTATACCTATATCTGTAGCAACGAGTTTACCCACATTGGTGTTTTCAATAAAGTTAGTAAAGGTATTCAACCCCGCAAGCCCTTTAAAAGCTGGTGATACATCTTTTTTCACCGTTTCCGCCGTATTTTGTTCCGGTTGTATATTTGGGGGCAACTCCTGTTTTTCCGCTTTCTTTTTATTAATTTTTCTTGAAAGAGCTTGATTAAGTTTCGGAAC
>CALUTH010000066.1 GCA_944323635.1 Candidatus Gastranaerophilales bacterium | reverse complement strand
GTATTTGGGGTGTTTTTGCCTTTAATACTTGCATACCTGGTATTTTCGAAATTTAAATTTTTACAGGGATTTAAACTTATATGTTTTTTGCCTTATATTACGCCTATGGTTGTTATAGGCAGTGTTTGGTGCTGGATTTTTGATCCGTCTTCGGGGCTTATAAACGGATTGTTCCATACTGACTGTAAATGGCTCTATGACCCGAATTTAGCAATGCCGATTTTAATATTTGTGTCGGTCTGGAAATTGCTTGGATATAATATGGTTTTGTACCTTGCTGGTTTTGCAGGGCTTAACATTAGCGTCATTGAGGCGGCGAAGGTCGATGGTGCTTCTGATTTGAAAATTTTAAGTAAAATAATTATACCGATGCTTATACCTGTTATTGTATTTGTTACGTCGGCAACTGTTATATCATCATTTCAGGTCTTTGATCTTATATATATAATGACACAAGGCGGACCGGATAATGCAACAAATGTACTGGTTTACAATGTTTATCAGGAAGGTTTTGAGTATTTTCAGGCAGGTAAATCTTGTGCGCTGGGATATATTTTGTTTCTGCTTTTTATGACTGTAATCCTTGTTGCAAAAGGATTTAGAACGTTATGTGTAAAAAATTGTTATAAACCGTAGTAAGTGTGGCATTGTAATATAATAACGCTTAAAAGATTTATGTGTTGACTAAATTAATAAAATTTAATATAATCTGGATATAGTTATAAGGTAAGAAAACAAACCCGAGAAGAGAAAGGAACATAACAGATGAGAAAACTAGGATTCACATTGGCGGAAGTACTTATAACACTGGGTATTATAGGTGTAATCGCAACATTAACATTACCGACATTAATGTCAAACACGGCAGAGAGAGAGTATTCAACAGCATTAAAGAAAGCAATAAGCTCATTAACAGAGAGTGTGCAAATGCAGGTAGCATTGGAGAATGTAAGTTTTGATGAGATGGTAGATGCGAGTGATGATACAGACACAGAAGTAAACTCATTCTACGCATTTTTGTGCAACAGAATGCAAACTGAAAAGTACGCATCAGGAGCTGCAGAAGCGTGTGATGACAACCTTGACAGCCCGACTGGTGATGAAACCGGCTGCTTAGGTTATGGTGGTATGATGGATGGTAACGTAGCAATGTTCTTCCGTGACGGTTCTGCAATTATCTATCCTGCGGAAGCTACAATTGAAACCGAAGATTGTACAGATGCTATGGGCGAAGATGTTAACTGCTTCAAGTTTGTATATGATACTAACGGCTTCAAAAAACCAAACATGTTAGCTAACTGTATGGGTAAAGATGGTAGAGGTAAAACTCCTATTACAAGTGATACTTCTACAGAATGTACAAAAGAAAACTTTGTAGCTCGTGACCAATATGCAATTAAGTTACACGGTGTAGGTGTTTATCCTAACTCACCATCTGCTAGATATATTTATAATAAGAAGTAGTAATATTATCTTAGTAAACTTCAACAAAAACAGAACCGGCATCAATAAATGCCGGTTTTCTGTATAATGGAGCTGAAAAAATGCGGCTGTGCGCCCCGTAACTACGGGGCGCACAGCCGCCGGTGCTTGATTTTCTCATCTTCTTATTATCCGGAATAGTTTTATACAACAAAACCCCCGATTTCGGGAGTTTTGTTGTATTTTCTTTTTGTATGTAGTTTTTATTATTTCTTATCATACAAATATTTAGATGCTTTTGAGCCAGGATAAGCACCTATACCGTAAAGATATAACGGATACTGGTCACGTGCATTAAATGTGTCCTTGTTACAAACTACATCACTAGTAGTATTTCCATCTTCATCATACTTCAAATCAAATAAATCTCCAGAAATATCCTTTGCTTTTCCTGCTTGACCATCACAATTTGCTACAGCATTTGGCTTTTTTGTACCGTTTACGTCGTACAATACTTTGAAACAATTTATTTGTTCCCCCTTAGTGTCATAACAATCCTTGTTGGTATCTATAGCATCACCACCGTTATACATTATAGCAGATCCATCGCGGAAAAATATTGCACTGTCAAAAGATTTAGCACTAGTGTTATAATTTAAACAATTTGCTGTGCCGCTGCTGGCATTTTCTGCACATACTTTATCACCATCCATGGGGGCGTATTTTTCTGTCTGCATACGGCTTGATAAAAAGGCATATAATGATGTTGCTTCTGTTGAAAAATCAGAATCTTCATTGTCGCCTGCCTCCATATTGGAAGCATCATACATCTCATCAAAACTTACATTCTCCAATGCTACCTGCATTTGCACACTCTCTGTTAATGAGCTTATTGCTTTCTTTAATGCTGTTGAATACTCTCTCTCTGCCGTGTTTGACATTAATGTCGGTAATGTTAATGTTGCGATTACACCTATAATACCCAGTGTTATAAGTACTTCCGCCAATGTGAATCCTAGTTTTCTCATCTGTTATGTTCCTTTCTCTTCTCGGGTTTGTTTTCTTACCTTATGTTTTTGATGGTGGTGGGGGGATTGATTTTTTTTATCAGCCAAAGGGCGGCAGGATATTAAAGCAGTTGTTTCTTTGTTATCCGTATCGGTGCGTATCCCGCTTCAGTAATTTTGGGTGATGTTAAGCGCAAGCGAGCAGGTGTACAATGTTCCTGAAAATGTAGAACTTTTTTCATTCGGAATAATCAGGATAAAGTGATTATATATATCAAAAACAAAGGAACCCGCAGGTACAGCGGGTTCCTTTGTTTTAAATATTTTATATTATACTTCTACTGTTTCTTGTTTTCTGAATTGCATTTCGTATAATGCTTTGTATTGTCCGTTTTCCTTTGCGAGCAGCTGGTCATGTGTGCCGAGTTCCACAAGCTCACCTTCGTTTATAACAGCTATTCTGTCTGCGTTTTTAATAGTTGATAGTCTGTGCGCGATTACGAAAACGGTTTTATTTTTCATAAGGTTATCAAGTGCTTTTTGTACAATAGCCTCGGATTTATTATCAAGCGCGGATGTTGCTTCATCAAGAATAACTATAGGTGCTTTCCTTACCATTGCTCTTGCTATAGCAACTCTTTGTCTTTGTCCGCCTGATAGAGTCATGCCTCGCTCTCCGAGCATGGTATCAAGCCCATTGGGCAATGCTTCAAGCATTTCCGTGAGGTGTGCTGATTCTATCGCCTGCTCTAAATCCTCTTCGCTTGCTTCGTAATTCCCCATCATGATATTTTCTCTGATTGTGCCTGAGAATAAGAAATTGTCCTGAAACACCATCGCAATATGTTTTCTCAAACTCATGAGCGAAAACTCTCTTATATCAACATCATCAATAGTAATAGAGCCGGAATTTACATCATAAAATCGCGGCAGGAGGTTTACAAGTGTTGATTTGCCGCCACCGGAGTTCCCGACTATTGCAAGGGTTTCTCCTTTTCTTATTTCCAGATTAATATTCTTTAATACCAGACGTTCCGGTGTGTAGCCAAAAGAAATATTGTTAAATTTAATTGAAGCATTAACACTTTCCAGTTCAATCGGATTTTCTTTCTCCTGCAAATCAGGTTTTATGTCAAACAATTCAAACACACGTCCCATTGCAACGAATATTGTTTGCAGTCCTGTTAATGTATTCCCGAGAGTTTTAACGGGTTTGTATAGTAAAAGCAGCGATGTAACAAATGATGCAAAACATCCTGCGGTCATTTCACCTTTTATAATAAGTCCCGTTCCGTACCATAAAACTATTGCAATCCCGCAAGATGCAATAAGGTACATAAGCGGTGACATCCAGCCTGCACGCTTGATTAATGACATTGCCACATCAAATGATTCGTGTATTTGGGTTTCAAACGCTTTTTCCTGTCTTCCCTGCAGACAATATGCCGTCATTACTTTATTGCCCGAGTATGTTTCGTTCATGTTGGTCGTAATATTCCCGCCGATAACCATGCCCATATTTGATGCCTGTTTTACTCTCTTTCTGATAAGAGCAACCGGAACAAAAGCTGTACAAAGTACAATTACACCAATAAGTGCAAGTTTCCATGAACTGTAGAGCATGACACAGATTAAACCGAGTGCTCCGCAAACACTGGTGATAATTGTTTTAATATTTTGAACAATACCTCTTGATGCGGTATCGGGGTCGGAAAGGAATCTTGATAATACAATACCGGAACTGTTTTCATCGTAAAAAGAGGTATCCATTTTTAAAAGGGTTTTGAATAATGAAATCTTAACGGAGTTGGTAATTTTTTGGCTTGTCCATTCTGAAATATAATCATTAAGGTAACGCAAAACCCCCTGAAATAACGCAAATCCTATTACTCCGAAGGGAATAAGAGCTCCGAGCAAAGCAAATGAAATTGTATATGTATGTCCGAGAAGTGTAAATACTAAATCTTTTTGCCCGACTACGTAATCCATGTAAGGCTTTAGCGAAAATGCAACAACGCCGTCCAGCAGACCGAGCGGAATTGCAATCATAAATCCGATAATTATTCTGCCCATATAAGGTCTAATATATGGAAAAATTTTTGATAACAGCCATAAATATCTGTAAGAATTTTCTGCGGTTGTTTTACTAAGTTTCATGGTTCTCCCTTTCAAAATAATTATATTGTACTCTAAAAAAAATAGATTTGCATGTATTCGGTATGTTATATAGAGTATGTAAAAACAATAATTGACAAAATTTGGAGTTTTCAAATGGGGTCAGATATTTATGAAAATCAATTTGTGTGCTATCCGGTATACTATTTGTTTTGAGATTGTTTTGGAAACTTGCCGGTGAAATTTTTAATTTTTCTGAAAGTTCTATGAGTGAAGTAATATGTGAATAACCTGTTTCTACTCCTATTAAACCATATTATATATTTTTTCTTTGCAATTTTACGGTTAAATGATATAATTAAAACGAGAATTGAGTTTTATTTATATATTTAGAGGTAGAAATGCTAATTGAGAAATATTTAGAGTTCGTTGTCAAAGCGAAAGGGAGCGATTTACATATCTCTGCTGGTTTGCCTCCGGCTGTCCGTGTCGATGGTATATTACAGCGTATGGATGTACCGCCTCTAAAACCTGAAGATGTAGAGTTATTATTGTTTCCTATGTTGAGCAAGGAACAACGCAGAAGATTGGAACAAGATTGGGAATTAGATTTTTCATACGGTATACCGGGATTGAGCCGTTTCCGTTGTAACCTGTACCGCGATAAAGGCAACTATGCAGCGTGTTTCCGGGTTATTTCGTCTAAAGTACCTTCTTTTAAAGATTTAGGTCTATCAGAAACCGTAAGAAAAATTGCTGAAAAACCGCGCGGTCTGGTTCTGGTTACAGGTCCGACCGGTTCCGGTAAGTCAACTACTCTTGCGGCTATGATTGACTATATCAATGAAACAAGGGCAGAACACATTTTGACTATTGAAGACCCTATCGAGGTTATTCATACATCAAAACGTTCTATTATCCACCAGAGAGAATTGGGTCAGGATACACGTTCGTTTGCTAACGCTCTTAAGTCAGCACTTCGTGAAGACCCTGATGTTATTCTGGTTGGTGAGATGCGTGACCTTGATACGATTCGTTTGGCGCTTACTGCGGCAGAAACAGGTCACTTAGTATTCGGTACTTTGCACACCTCTTCTGCCTCTCAAACCATCGACCGTATTATCGACGTATTCCCTGAAGGACAGCAGCAGCAAATTCGCGTACAGCTTTCAAGCTCTTTGATTGCTGTATTTGCACAAACACTGTTACCGCTCTTACAGGCTGACGGTTCTAAAAAAGGTCGTGTTATGGCTCAGGAAGCAATGCTTGTAATTCCTGCAATTGCTAACCTTATCAGAGAGTCTAAGGCTGCACAAATTTATTCTACAATGCAGACTAATGCAGGGTTTGGTATGCAAACTCTCGAAATGTCTCTCAAAGACCTTTATCTTAAAAAGAAAATCACTCTTGAAGATGCGCTCGCACGTTCTTCACGTCCTGAAGAATTTAAAAGAAGCCTTCAAGCCTAAGATAGAAGATTATAAAACACCCTCCATATTGCGGAGGGTGTTTTTTTTATTCTTTCAATTCGTCAGAGATGGGGATTTCTTCAAACTGGAGTTTTTCAAGCGCTTCGTTCTCAATTTTTATTGCTTTGTCTTTGTATTTTCTAATGTTGGTTAAATATTCATCGCGGATAGCTTTTGCATAATCAAGGAGTTTTTGTGATTGCTGGGTTCCGCCATGGTTTTTGATAAAAATTGCTCTGTCGACAATAATTTTGATATGATTTCTTAAATTATCAAGCATATTGGGATTATCGTTAATTTGCCTGATAACCGGTGAATTTGAACGGACATTGTTGCAGCGCTGACATTCCCATATTGTAACTTCACCGTTTTCGCTGTCCGGAGTAATGTGCTCCAGAGTTGCGGCGGAAAAGACAAGCATTCGTTCTCCGATTTCTTCCGGCGAGCGGTCTTTGTATTTCATTATAAATGCGGATACTGAATCCTCGGATGTCGGCATTTTCTCGGCAATTTCGAGAAGCTTTCCCCGGGTTTCTTTGTTTTCAAGTTTTGAGGTGTACTCATCAATGTCGTTAAGAAATATCTTACGTTTGAATTTTGTTGAACGTTTTTTCAGGATAAAATCCTTTGCGGTCGCGGCTATGTCGTATAATTCTTGCCGGTGTTCGGTTTCGACCTCCGGTGCAATTGATTTTAACTGGTTTAAAATTGTTAATTGTGCGGCAACAAGGCTGCTCTCGTATTCAAATGAGAGGAGTATAATAAGTTCCTGCAGGTCTATTCCCGGATATTTCTGCGCAAGCGGTTTAATAATTTGCATAATACTGTATTCAACAGGTTTCATGTAGTCCTCAAACTCTTCAAGCGTGTTAACTGCAGTTAGACAGGAGGCGCTGAATACACCTGCGGCGGGTAGCGCTTTAACTTCATCCAGCGGAATCATCTGTTTTCCGCAGCACGGGCATGGAAGGTTGAGTTTAAGCAGATTTTTCAGCCAGTACTTCGGGTATGTATCGGCAAATTTGCCTGTAAACTGAACATTGTTCATACTGTACGGATAATAATCAATTTCTCCGTATTTTGCAGAATCATCGACCATCTTCATGCTGTTTCGTCCTTTTAGATTAGTAGCGGGAAGCCGATTTAGCCTGTTTTTGTAATTATTATTGACCGCTATTATTCTCATACCACAATTTTACCATCTTTTAACATTGTGAGTAAAGGGGAGGATTATATCTTTATCGGGGGCTATGCACCCCCGAACCCCGCACCAAATTTCTTTCTTTGTCTTGGATTGCTCGCGTTAAACGGCGTTACGGGCAAAAACTCACGTTTTGCCCTCCAGCCTGTCTTGACCGCTTTGCGATAAACGGGTACGCTCACGCTTTCACCCTCTGCAAAGCGGTCGTTCTGCTCGCAATCCGCTTTATTGCGATGAAAAAGAAAGAAACTTGGGGAAAGAAAGAAAAAACACGCTCCCAAATACAGTCTCTAAACTCAACCCGAGACACATTAACTCACTTCGTTCAGACAAAATGTGTCTTGTTGCTGTTTCGTTAAGAGAGTGTAGAAAAAAAGAAAAATAAATATCAAATTTATCATGGACAGTCTGTAGGATGCGCTAAATCTATGATTTACCGCATCAGAAAATTCTGTATTCCAACTTGGTGGAAACATTTATCCCCCTTGCGTTGACCTTGTAGTCTGTATTTGAGCAGGGCAAGATATTTACCCCCCCCCTTATGTATGAAATTTGGGTTATTACTTGAATTTTTACTTAAAAATCAGTATTATTGTAACTATGGACGATGAAGTAATATCCTTTGACGAAGTCAAAAATCAACTAATTGAGCAGCATTATAGTGAAGACGATATAAAAGAAATCGAGGCAGCGTTTGAGTTTGCCAAGAAGCTTCACCACGGACAGTACAGGGTTTCGGAAGAACCGTATATTGTGCACCCGATTGAGGTTGTAAAGATACTTATTTCTTTAAGAGCCGATAAACACACGCTTATGGCGGGTTTTTTGCATGATATTCTTGAAGACACTGATACAACGCCTGAGGAGTTAAAAGAGAAATTTGGCGAGGATGTGCTCAACCTTGTTCAGGGGGTTACAAAACTCGGTAAACTTCAGTTTAAATCGACAGAAGAGCGTCAGGCAGAGAACTTTAGACGGATGTTTATTGCAATGGCGTCTGATGTAAGGATTATTTTCCTGAAACTTGCGGACAGGCTGCATAATATGCGGACTTTAAATTATATGACGCCTGCAAAACAGCAGAAAATTGCACAGGAGACTTTAGACATATTTGCGCCGCTTGCAAACCGTCTGGGGGTCGGTAAGATTAAGGCTGAACTTGAGGATTTGTCGCTGCGATACCTTCACCCTGATAAGTATTACGAGATTGCACAGCTTGTTTCACAAAAGAAAACAGAGCGGGAAATGACGGTTAAACTGCTTATTGAAAGTATTTCCAAGGATGTGCAAAAAAGCGGGATAAACGCAAAAATAACAGGGCGGGCAAAACACTATTATTCAATTTATAACAAGATGAAACGCTTGAATATTGCGTTTCATGACCTGTATGACATAACAGCGGTGCGGGTAATTGTTGATACGGAGAAAGAGTGTTATGAAGTACTGGGGCTTATTCACCAGAGATTTAAACCGATTCCGGGGCGTTTTAAAGATTATATTGCAATGCCTAAGAGCAACATGTACCAGTCGTTGCATACGTCGGTAATCGGACCGCGGCAAAAACCGCTTGAAGTACAGATTAGAACCTGGGAAATGCACGAGATTGCGGAATACGGGGTTGCGGCGCACTGGAGATATAAAGAAAAAGGCGTTCAGCGGGCGGATTCAAATATTGATAAACAGTTTTCGTGGATGCGTAAACTTGTTGAGTATAACAAAGAATCGCAGGATGCCGAGGATTTTGTCAATGCTGTTAAACTTGACCTGTTCTCTGATCAGGTATTTGCGTTTACACCGCAGGGCGATGTTATTGATTTACCGGCAAATGCTACGCCTGTTGACTTTGCATATCGTATTCACTCGGATGTCGGAAACAGAACTGTCGGGGCGCTTATTAACGGCAGGATTGTTCAATTGGATACAAAGCTCAAAAACGGTGATATTGTTGAGATTTTGACCTCCAAGGTTTCTGCGCCACGGCTTGACTGGCTGAATTTTGTAGTCACAAAGCAGGCTATTTCAAAAATCCGCCAGTGGTATAAAAAGAATAAACGTGAAGATCATATTGAACTTGGCAAGGCAAACCTTGAACATGAACTTACAAAGGTTGTGTTTGATGAGTACATGAAAAACGGCGAGTTTGAAAAGGTTGCTCAGCAAATGAATTATATTTCTGTAGATGATTTATTTGCTGCACTCGGTTATGGTGAAACAACTGTTAATAAGATTGTTAATAAGTTAAAGAGACCGGCAAAACCGCAGGAACCGAAATTTTCAGGCAAACGCCACAAAGCTTCGGAAAAAGATATTATCGGTCTGGAGGGGCTTTTATACAGCTTTGCACGCTGCTGTTCGCCTATTCCCGGAGAGCCTATTGTCGGTGTTGTTACGCGCTCCAAGGGGGTCACGGTACACAGACTTGACTGCAAAACCCTTGACGATATTCCGCCCGAAAGGCTGCTTGATATAAGATGGTCGGGACATCATGTTGATAAAACGTATTCAACTACCATCCGTATTGAAACGGCGGAAAAAATGGGGATTTTAAAAGATATTATTTCTGTTGTTGCGGATAATAATACAAATATAAATTACGCAAACTGCAAAACCCGTAACAAGGTCGGAATTATAGAACTCGGTATAGAACTTGATAATATTGATACTTTAAGGAAGGTAATGACCGCAATCCAGTCGTTGCCGGAGGTTTATAGCGTAAGGCGTATCCAAACCTCATTTAATCAGGCGCCGCAGCAATTCGGAAAAAAGAATGTTAAATCCCGCGGCGGCAAACCAACCCCCGCAACCCCGAGACATAAAAAGCAGTAGTTACCAACCGGGAAAGTTTTAAGTTATACAGGACTATCTTATAAAATTAGTCAGCACTTTGTTTTCTAACACCGGATGGTCAATCCCGTTTTCTTTAGCAAGTGCAAAGGATTTTAAGTACCACGCCATATTGTTGCCGAGGTTATTCATGATTTCAATACCTTCTTTATCAAGGTAAACTTCTTCCGGCTTGTTACCGTGAACCATGTTCCAGTAGCAGGAAGCAACTACAGGCATGTTGTTTATAAGAAAATATTTGTTAATAACATCGACTGACGCCGTTGTGCCGGCGCGTCTTGCTGAAACTATTGCTGCGGCGGGCTTGTAGGCAAAGAATTTTCCTCCTGCATAGAATGCTCTGTCCATAACCGATAAAAGCCTTCCTGACGGGTGCGCGTAGTATACGGGTGAGCCGAAAACAAAACCGTCAGCGGTTTCCGCTTTTTCAATCAGAGTATTAACAATATCATCATTAAAAATGCATCTGTTTGTATTTTTTGTCCGGCATGCGCCGCATCCGATACAATCCCTGTACGGGTCAGTACCGAGTTGTAAAATCTCTGTTTCTATACCGTTATTATTGAGCGCTTTTGCTACTTCGCTCAGCGCGCTGAATGTACATCCGTTTTTGCGTGAACTTCCGTTTACCATTAAAACTTTCATATCAAACTCCTTCTTACATTTTTATTTTATAAAATTTTTTGTTTTTTTACAATTGAGAATGTGGAAAAAGGAGTAAATCGACTATGGGGGGGGGATGGCAGATTTTGCGGAATCGTAAAACAAGCCGGATTGATGCGGCTTTGCGAGGTTTGCGGGATTTTTTTGTAAACTCAACCGCGACAGGCGGGCAAAAGATGTATTTTAGTATAAAATATTATCATGGCTTTACCTGATAAAAAATTTTATCTGCAGGATACATTAACGGTTGCGCAAGAGCTGCTTGGCATGGTTTTATGCAGGCGGGTCGGAGATAAGGTTTTGCGCGGTGTGATTTGTGAAACCGAAGCGTATACACAGGATGAACCTTCCTGCCACGCATACCGCGGGCTGACTGACAGGTGTGAAGTTATGTTTAGAGATGGCGGGTTTTGTTATGTGTATTTTATTTACGGGATGTACTACTGTATGAATGTAGTTACGGAAAAGGCGGGGCGCGGGTGTGCGGTGCTTGTACGCGCTTTGGAGCCGCTTAACGGATTGATGGGTACAAACGGACCTTCAAGGTTGTGCAAAGTCTTCGGTATTACAAAAGAGTTAAACGGAGTTGATTTGCGCTCCCCCTTGTCTCCTCTATGGATAGAAAAAGGCGATAAACCGCCTGAAATAGTTACATCCCCGCGTGTCGGTATATCTGCGGCAGTCGATTATCCGTGGAGGTTTTATATAAAAGATTCTAAGTGGGTATCTAAAAAATAATTCCATGATGTATATAAAAATTTTCGTTAATGATTATTAAAAGATAGTCCATTTTGAATTTGCTATGAAATTTTACTATTTTTCCTACAGTTTCTTAACAAAACAATGACAGGGCAAAATTTCTCTTGCTCGGCGGCGATAAACGGGTCTGCACGGCAAGGCTCATCGCCTTGACCGTTCCGCCCTCTGCCGCCTCACGCTGTCTGAGCGCAGCGAGTTATTTTGCCTCGGGTTGAGTTTAGAGAGGGGTAAATGGAGTTGTGTTACTCCTGCTTTCTTTA
>CALUTH010000065.1 GCA_944323635.1 Candidatus Gastranaerophilales bacterium | reverse complement strand
ATCTGCAAGCGGCTCCGCTTCTATAGCTATAGGAGAGGGACCAACAGCTTCTGGCAATCATGGCATTGCTATTGGGTATACTGCAACTACTACTGCTAGCAACCAGATTGTTCTCGGTAATTCTAAAACTTCCGTCTACATACCCGGGAATCTTGTTGTTGGCGGATATACATTTCTTGGTACGGATATATTACCTAATTCTGAAAATATGTCAGCGTTATATTTAGGTATTAGATGGGATGGTGTTAATCATATGACACGTTTATTTGAAGTTGGTGGTGGTGACAACTGGATATATCATGATAACAAAGACAACTGGGAAAACAGTTACTACTCTGATAAGGCTCTCAAAGACATCATCGGAGAAAACCTTGACGCGATGGATAAAATTAACCGTATCAAGGTCTACGATTTCACGTTTAAAAAAGATGATTTAAAAACTCCTCATGTCGGTGTTATTGCGCAGGAACTTCAAAAAGTCTTCCCCAACGCAGTAACCAAAGACGAAAACGGATATTTACAAATCCGTCATGAAGATATGTTCTTTACTATGATTAACGCGCTCAAAGAACTTGATGCAAAAATTAAGCAAATAGCTTTGCAGTTGGCAGACAATATCAAAGTCGTAACTTCAGACAGCGAAAAGATACGCGATTTAACCATCCGTGTTAATAATCAGGACAAAGGAATCAAGGCGCAGAATAAAAAGCTGCTTTTGCAGGAAAAAGAAATAGCTGCGCTCAAAAAAGAAATCGCGGAATTAAGAAAAATCGTTAACAAATTACCTAAATAGATAACCGGTTTTCCGGTTATGTGCTTTACAATCGCGGGTGTAAAAACCCGCGTTTCTTTTTTGGGAATCACCCCTCCCTTTATCCCTCCCCGCTGGAGACACTGCTGTCCATGATAAATTATTTTGTCATGCTGAATTTATTTCTTACTCGGCGGCGATAAACGGGTCTGCACGGCAAGGCTCAACGCCTTGACCGTTCCGCCCTTTGCCGCCTCGCGCTTTAAGCATCTTACCTACTAAGCATAAATCCTTTTAATTGGTAAGACCCTGAAACAAGTTCAGGGTGACAAAGACTAACTATCTATCCCTGCTAGAGAGGGAAAGAAAAGAAAATCCGCCCCCTGCAACAGCCTTCTAAAAACCGCATGTTACATGTTCAACAGGTTTTCCGCCGCCGTTTTATTATATTTATACTTAAAATCTTCGGGCAGTGAAGATAAAAGCTTTTTGTATTCAGCATGCTTAATTTTACTATTTTCCAGATATATTGCATAATCGGGATGGCAAACCAGTCTGCCCGACTGGTACAAAGCATACGACAATCCCCACGGAATTTTCTTATAAATATCGGATATTATTTTCCCTGCGCCCTTATTAATTACGCCAACATTATACCTGCCAAGATATTTGGCAATATCAACAGTATTAAGATTTCCCGCACCGCGCCCCATACCCGATATACAGCAATCAAGGATTAAATTATGCCGCAGTTTTAAGCCTGCAATTGCAGAGGCATTAGAAAAAGAAAGATTTAAATTGTTGTGAGAGTGAAAATCTATGGCTATCCCGCGCTCTAACTTTTTGTCGATAAACTTTACCAGTTTTATGGTATTTTTTACGATCAACCCGCCCGCCGTGTCCGTTATACAAAGAGCATAGGGTTTAAGCCTGTTAACCTCCTCCAGCAAGCTATTAAGTTCCGTTTCCGTATAAATATTTGTAAACATAGGATTTACAAAAACCTTAATACCATTCTTCAAAAGAAGTTCCGCATCCTGAAGGGCCCTTGCTGCCAGATTTTTGCGAAAAGCTATTCTTATATAAATATTATCCGGGATTTCTTCCTTCAAAAGGCTCTCAACATCAAACTCGCCGGCATTAAACATCAATGTAAATTTCTGCTCCGGATAATCCTTGATATACTCAACCAGCGGATTACAGCCTTTTTTAATCCCGTCAAACAAGGTAGAATTATACTGTCCCTGCATCTTAAGGAACCCGCATTCAACAAATTCAACGCCCGCAGATACCAGCGACGATATTATTGCCTTTATATCATCACAGGCAAAATTCCAATTATTGACGTACCCGCCATCCCTTAGTGTGCAGTCCAGCAAATTTATTTCCATAACCAAATAATATCCTTAACAAAGGGATTGTTCAAGAAAATAAAATTCAGTCCGTCAACAACGGGGCAATAGTATAACACCAAAAGCATGATATAATTGGATAGTAAACAAGGAGAGTTATGAAAATTTCGGGATACATTTTAAAACGCATTCTTCAGACAATTCCGCTGCTTATTTTTGTATCAATCATAAGTTTTTTTATAATCCGCCTGAGTCCGGTAGACCCTTTAGGAGAATTGAGACTTAATCCTTCAATATCGCAGGAAACTCTGGAAAAAGAACAAAAGCGGCTCGGGCTTGATAAACCTATCTATATTCAGTATCTATTATGGGCAAAATCATTCATAAAAGGGGATTTAGGCTACACTGCCGCAGGTGAAAAAGTTTCAACAAAACTGGCAGAGAGAATACCCAACACCCTGCTCTTAACACTTGTTGTAATATTTACCACCTGGATGGCGGGAATACCTCTCGGGCTCCTTGGTGCCGTTAAACAGAAGTCTTACATTGACCGTCTTTTGACCCTGTTTACAAGTATGGGAATGGCTATTCCGTCATTTTTCTTTGCAATTCTACTTTTACTTTTTGCTGTCAAGACAGGCTGGTTTCCGGTCGGCGGCTTAACATCTTATAATTTTGAAGAAATGAGCTTCTCGGGCAAATTTTTTGATATAGCAAAACACCTTTTCCTGCCCGCACTCGTATTGTTTACGATTTCACTCTCCGGACTGCAGCGTCAAATGCGTGCAAATACGCTTGAAGTACTGAACAGTGACTACATAAAATACGCGCGCGCTAAAGGTTTGCCGGAAAACAAAATAATTTTTAAGCATGCCCTGCGAAATGCCATAAACCCGATGATTACTCTTTTAGGTTTTGAATTTGCAGGATTATTAAGCGGTGCTGCACTTACAGAATACGTTTTTCAATATCCGGGGCTGGGTCGGCTCATCCTTGAAGCTGTTATGAAATCGGATATAAACCTTGTTATGGCATCACTTATGATAGGCACATTCATGCTTGTTCTGGGCAACCTGATTGCCGATATTCTTTTAATCATTACAGACCCGAGGATAAGAGCGTGATAAAAGAAATATGGAAAGATAAATTTGCGAGAATTGCCCTTATTGTCCTGCTTACACTGTACGGGCTTATATTTCTTGCAGATTTTATTGCCCCGTATTCAAAAGATTATTCAAACAGAGCGCTTGCTTACGTTCCGCCGTCAAAAATGTACATAATAAATGAACACGGCAAACTTTCTTTTCCATACACATACAACTATATCCGCAAATACGATGCGGATTTAATGCAGACAATCTATAAAGAGGACAAAAGCAAAAAATATTTTATAAGACCGCTTTCGCTTGGTTCGGAGTATAAAATATTCGGTTTTATTCCATGTTCGCTCCACCTTTTTGAGCCGGAAGCGGGCGGAAATCTTTATCTCCTCGGAACAGACATAAACGGACGCGATGTATTTTCAAGGCTGTTCTTTGGCGGGCAAATCTCAATGACCGTCGGGTTTCTGGCGCTTTTAATTCTCTTCCCTATAGGATTGATTTACGGTGGAATATCCGGCTACTTCGGCGGTAAAACCGACATGATTATGATGAGATTTGCGGAAGCAATTATGGCAATCCCGTCTTTTTATCTGTTAATAATACTTGCAGCAATTCTCCCTACAGGAATGACAAGTGCTATGAGGTTCGGGCTGATTGTTGTTATACTTGC
Organism: Candidatus Gastranaerophilales bacterium; assembly: GCA_944323635.1. Classification (GTDB taxonomy): domain Bacteria; phylum Cyanobacteriota; class Vampirovibrionia; order Gastranaerophilales; family Gastranaerophilaceae; genus CALUTH01. The sequence goes on along the minus strand of CALUTH010000065.1, from coordinate 7,964 downwards.
TTTAATCGGCTGGGCAGGTTTTGCAAGGGTCGTCAGAGGCATGGTGCTTTCTATTAAGAATGAAGACTTTGTACTTGCTGCTAAAACAATCGGCGCAAGCCCGATGAGAATAATAGTCAAACATATCCTGCCGCAGACTACAAGTTATGTAATAATTGCAATGACACTTGCAGTACCTTCATACATCCTGTCTGAATCCGGCTTAAGCTTTCTGGGACTAGGAATACAACAGCCGGATGCAAGCTGGGGAAATATGCTTAAAGAAGCACAGGAATTTACAAACCTGCTCTACCGCCCCTGGCTGCTTGTCCCCGGATTATTGATTTTTATTGCGGTCTTATCATTTAACGTTTTAGGTGATACAATAAGAGATATATTAGATCCAAAAGGAAGAAAGAGAGAAAATTTAAGATAAGGGAATTAAGTTATGCTGTCAGGACATGGAATAGTTGAAAATGTTTTTGATTACAACATAATAATAAGAGTATTTGCCGCCATCTGCTACGGTTTCGTTCTGGGACTTGAAAGAGAACTTACAAACAAGTACGCAGGGTTAAGAACACATATTTTGGTTTGCTTAGGCGTGTGTATTTTGAGGATAATATCTATTTACGGGTTTCCCACCGTCGTAACCGATGATTACGCAAACGGTATCCGCGATACAGGACGTGTTGCAGCACAGGTTGTTTCCGGCATCGGTTTTATCGGTGCAGGTGCTGTTTTAAGAAACGGACCTATGATTTTCGGGTTAACAACTGCAGCTACCCTGTGGATTGCAGCGGCTATCGGTATGGCTTGCGGGTCAGGAATGCTGACACTAGGTCTTGCAGCTACTGTTTTCTCCGTTGCCGTTCTTACTTTAATACGAATTTTTGAAAAAGAATTTTTACCATCAGGCACCAGAACTGTAAGACGCTACAATATTACACTTTACTGTAACAGTGAAGATGAAGCCCCTATAAAAGAATTCCTTGATAAAAAATTTGAAGTCATAAATTTTTCTGTTAAGCAAACTAACTTTCAGGAAAATAAAATTAAATTAACAGCAACTCTTGAAATTCAAAAGAAGGACAGATTAACATCACTTTATGATGATCTAAAACGCTTCTCTCATATTGAATCTGCATCTATTCTGGAGGTTAATGATTAAATTCAAAAAATTTGATGTTTTTAAAATAAAATATTTCAGTACATTTCTGACAGCATTTTGTCTGGCAGCAGTTGTTGTAACCGCAATTATAATAAATGCAAGATTATCTATTGATGATCAACTTTATATTACAAAAGAACATAAAAGCGAATTTTACAAAAAATTTACGGCAAGTATTCTTTCTCAGGAAGAATTTTTGGGTAATATGTATTCTGATGACTACAAGTTTAACATTTATCTTGGCGGTCTCTATCAAACAATTGAAAATTTTGAAAAAGCAGAGTTTTATTATAAAAGAGCCATAAAACTTGCGCCTGACGCAACCTTTGAACACTATTTAAAACTAATGATACTCTATCTTGAAAATAACAAGCCGGAGCTTGCGGAAGAAGTCGAGGCATCTATTGAGAACCGTAATACTCAAAGACTTATAAGATTTAAGTGCAGCGCAAACATTCTTCTTGCTGATTACTATTACAAACACAACGAGCCTGTACTTGCTAATAAAAAATACCACTCGGCAGAATACTTTTTTGACAAGCTAAAGGTTAGAAAAGTAAAAATCAGAGAATACATCACAAACGGCATATTGGCCTCAAATGTGAAAATTGCAGACAACTATGTAACACAGGGCAATTATTATGAAGCCTACAGATACCTTAAAAGAGCCGAAAAAGCCGCTCCCGGGAATCTGACAGTTAAATACAAACTCGCACTTGTTCTTTCCTATATACAGCCAATGAAATCAATTGAATATTTTGAAGTCATAAAAGCAAAAGAACCACAGCTTGCAAGTTTTTATTTATACTATGAAACACTTATGAGAGCTGCTGATATTTGCCGCGTACGCGGAGATATTCCTTCTTCAAAACTTTACACATACAAAGCAAGCTCTATTAAAAATTTTTATCAGAACAATATAATTAATAACGATAATGTAGAGTTTGATTTTCTTCAATCTAAAATTCAAACATCTAAAAAGTTTGATAAATTTATACTGAGATTTAGAATAAAAAATATATCAAACTATAATATCTCAAATATGAAGCTGGACATTTTGATTTATAGAAAAGGACATTTAAGTGCAAGCTACACTAAAACTCTTTTTGACAAAACACCGCTGAGGCAAAACGAAACTTCCCCTATAATTAATGTTATCCATACTGGAACAAAACACTACAAAAAAATAGCTTATCCTGATATATCTTTTGAAATCTATATTTACAAAAATGAAAAATACAAAACACTTGTTTACAAAGGCGACTTTGGCAGCAGTTTAATCTCTGAATATTAGAATTGGATATTGAAATATATATTTTAGCAAGTATAATAATTGTACTCACACTATCCTCTGTGGTTTTGCGGAGTCATTAACCGCAAAAAAACACTAATATAAATAGAAAGGATAAAAAATGGCAAATATTAAGTCAGCAAAAAAAAGAATACTGGTTGCAGAAAAAAACAGATTAAGAAATGTAGCATTCAAATCTTCTATCAAAACTGCGGTTAAAAAAGCTATGTCTTTAGCAGCAGGCGATGATAAAGCAGCTTTAAATGCAGCAATTTCACAAGTTTATAAACTCTGTGATAAAGCAGTTTCTAAAGGTATTCTTCATAAAAATACAGCTGCACGCAAAAAATCAAGATTAACTCTTGCTATCAATAAACTTGCTAAGTAGTTGTATATAACCATTCTTAAACCACCGGAGTAATATAGCTCCGGTGGTTTTTATCGGGGTTAGCCAGAAAGTGCTAGACTTGATGTTTAAATTAGCACTTTTGACTAATTAAACTTTTTAACAAAAGTGTAATATGTATGTATGAAATTGGCTCAATTTTTTAAAATTCTTGCGTACAAAATAAACAAGTACGACAACAAATATAAAACGAACCCCTTTACCTGCTCGCAGCCGATAACACTTGTCTGGGTAGAGGATATAAAAAAGCAGCAAAAAAAATAAGTTGGAAGAATAGTTGGAGTATGACTGTTCCGGTTTGGCGTTTTATATTTCTTTTTTATGTTATTATAAAAGAATAATAAATGAGGGAATTATAATGCTAAGAGCCGGAATAGTAGGATTACCGAACGTAGGAAAATCAACATTGTTTAACGCGCTTACCGCAACAAAAAATGCACAAAGCGCAAATTATCCGTTCTGTACAATAGAACCGAATGTCGGGGTTGTAACAGTGCCTGACGAAAGATTACAGGTGCTCGCAGACCTGTGCAAAACAAAAGAAATTATACCGACAGTTATTGAGTTTGTTGATATTGCAGGTTTGGTAAAAGGTGCAAGCAACGGCGAAGGTTTAGGAAACCAGTTCTTGCACAACATCAGAGAGGTTGACGCAATTATTCAGGTTGTAAGATGCTTTGATGATGAAAACACTATCCACGTATCCGGCAAAGTTAATCCGCTTGATGACATCGAAACCATAAACACAGAACTTGCCCTTGCAGACCTTGCTACTATAGAAAAACGCGCAGCAAGAATTTCAAAACAGGCAAAAGGCGGAGACAAGGACGCAGTACTTGAAGATAAAGTACTAAAAAAACTGACAGAACTTCTTGCAGATTGCTCTTTTATTAATATAAAAGAACATTTTAACGAAGACGAACAGGCTGTTATAAAGCAGCTTAACCTAATGTCCGTTAAGCCCATAATTTACTGCGCAAATGTTTCGGAATTTGACCTTAAGGACGGAAACAAATACACGCAGCTGGTTGAAGAATATGCCAAAAACCATGGCGCACAAATGGTAATTATTTCTGCACGTATTGAAGAAGAACTTGTAGACCTTGGACCTGAAGAAGCAAAAGAATATCTGCATGATTTAGGGGTTGAAGACAGCGGTATTGATAAAATGATTAAATCAGTTTACTCGCTCCTCAATCTTATTACATTTATAACGGCTGGCGAAAAAGAAGTCCATGCCTGGACAATTGTTAACGGAACAAAGGCTCCTCAGGCAGCAGGAGTTATACACACCGATTTTGAAAAAGGGTTTATCAGAGCAGAAATTACACCTTATAAAGACTTTGCAGAACTCGGTTCTTACGTTGCCTGCAAAGAAAATGGCGTTACAAGACTTGAAGGTAAAGACTACATTATTCAGGATGGAGATCTCGTTCACTTCAGGTTTGCAGTATAAATTTTTAAAGACAATTATGTTTCATTGTCTTTCATATCTATAACATTACCTGAAGCCTGCTCAACTTCGTACGGATTATATTTATTTCTAAACCGTACTTTAGAAGAAGCTATATCAAGTTCATACTTGACATCCTCCATATCTTTTTGGAGTTTCTTAATATTATTACCTTCAATTTCAAGAATTTCTTTTTTTATATTATCAACTGTTTGCTTTTGTTCGTCCGACATTTCAATATAACGCAAAATCAACCCTAACTCGCGAACAACTCTCTTTCTATGGTTAAGCATAGTAAGAGCATCATTATATGCTTCCTTTTCAAGCATTCCAGCAATTTCTACAGCCATTGCCTTTAATTGGTTATAATACAACATCAATTGTTCAAATTGTTTTTCCACTATTAAACTCCATAATCATGCCCGGACTCTTCACTGTCATCTTCAGTATTAAGTTCGGCTTCGTACCTTAATCTTTCTTCTTCCTGCTCCGATTTCGATAAATCCTGATTTACTATCTTTATTGCTTCTATAAAAGCATTCCTTATATCAGTTAAATCCTGTGTTATTTTCTTGAGTAGTTCCAAATCTCTATGAATACTTACCTTGGTAAGGTTGTTAATCTGACGGTTATAAAATAAATACAAATGTTTAGATGTATCATTACCGTTTTCTAAATCTATTGTACGCATAAATTCTCTTAGAATTTGTTTTGCACTATTTATATTTGCGGTTTTATCTGCGTATTTTTTTTCTTCTATTGCAACCGCAGCTTTTCCCAAAAATTGTATACAAGCATCAAACAGCATAATCATAATCTTCTTAGGATCAGCTGTGTTAACATTACTTTCCTGATATTTTTTTACATATTTGTTATAGGGATTATAACTCATAGTTTATACTTTCTTGTTGATAAAAATACCGGTCCCCATATTAAGTTTTGATATTAAATAACTCAATTCTTCCGGGGTTATTGTACCTATCAGTCTGTCTGTTATTCTATCATATAATTCAATGTTTTCCAAATTTTTACTTAACTTAGTATAAAACCCTTTATTTTCACCGTCAACCAACAGTAAATCGTCAGGGTTTACACCTTCATCAGTTCCGTCATCTTCAGAACCTTCACCTGAAGCGTCTTCGTTTTCAGACAGTTCATCTTCATTCTCCTCCTCGGGGTTCTCATTGCTACCTTTACGTCGCTTTTTATTTCCTTCTTTTTCTTCATTAACACGTTCTTGCTGTGTTAACTCCTGAACAATCATACTTTTTTCGGTATCTTCTTTTGAAAGTTCTTCACTCTCTTTAGAATAGTCAAGGGAGGTGGCTTCTTTAAGCCTTCCGGTATTAGCCATCGATAAACCATCCATACCCATTTTAATATTCCTTTACATAGTACCTTAATATATGATATAATTCTTTTGTGTTTATTACTATCATTTAAAAGAAGGATTAAGAGCAGTGAGTAAAAACAGTTACAGCGAGTTTATGGAAAGTTTATACAAATTTCCATTATGGATTAAGCAGGCTATTTATATCAACCTGTCAACAGATTTAAAAAAATATTTAAGTCAGGATTTTATATCTGCACAACAGGATGAGCTTTTCCATATTTATCAGCCAAAACTCTCAGCATTAGGAGAACAAGAACTTGCAAACAAAGATAGCTGCTGGGATGATAATATTTATACATTCCTGAACTGCTGTAAAAATAATATGAACCTTGTCGAAATTGCACTCGCCGGCTCATTCTCTATGGAAGAAATGGCAAAAGCTTTTACATTCTGCATGGATCAAAAGTATTTTACTGAAGACATTCCCGTCCTTGTATCTTCCCTTGCAGGATTTATCGCAGGCAAATACAGAACCGGTGAATATTTTATCAGAGCCGGAAAGATGTCTATTGAAGACCTTGAAAAAGTATTAACCAGACAACAAGAATTGCAGGCTAAAGGGAAACACGTTTTTATCGCGGAATTAATGGTGCAAATGGGCATTATTAAAGAAAAAGACATGAAAAGCGTTATGTTGATAAAAGAAGAAGCCAGCAAGAAATTTATACTTTCAGATGATGATATACCTGTTGTTGTCGGCGGCGAGCAGGATATTAATATCTTAGCAGAAAACCAGAAATTAAAAGAAGAATGCGAAATCTTAAAAGTAAAACTTTCGCGAATCCTGTCATTTATTAAAGAGAATAAAGTTTAATTATGCTTTTACAATACATTAGAGACGGGCTTACAGAAGAGGAGCATATTGTTGAATTTTCGGATGGCTGTACCGGTTTTGATACTCCATATTATTTACGCTCCTGCGCAAAACCGCTTCAAGCGTCTTTAATGGTTGATTATTCACTCAATAAAGAATTTAATTTATCTTCTGAAGAAATAGCGCTAATCTGTGCATCACATGCAGGAGAAAATTGTCATGTAAAAATAGCCGAAACACTATTAAATAAATTCAGCTTAAGTATTCATGACCTAAAATGCGGAATACACCGCCCCATCTCAAAAAGTTCCGACTTCAACTTGAAAGTAAACAGAATAGAGCCAAATGAACTTTATAATAACTGTGTGGGAAAACACCTGTTGTTTCTTGCTATATGCAAAGTCAACAAATGGGATATAAGAACTTATGACAACAAATCGCACCCTTTGCAAAAACTTGTAAAAGAAAGAATAAACAGCCTTTGTAATGTATCTGCGGAATATCCGGTAACAAAAGACGGCTGCGGGGTTCCAATTCTTTCTATGCCGTTAAAAAACATGGTTGCAGGCTATAAAAAACTTTTTTCTAATCCTGAATACCGGATTATTAGAGACGCTTTTATCAATAACCCCTATATAATCGGCGGAGAGAACAGGCTCGATACGGAAATAATGCAGGGTAGTCCGAAACTCATAGCAAAAGTCGGAGCCGGCGGACTTTGTATAATATTTAATACCAAAACAAGTGAAGGTCTGGGGATAAAAGTTAAAGATTGCAGCATGGACGCCAGAAGAATTGCAACTCTTGAATATCTTAACAGACTCGGCTGGGGAAATTTTAACTATGATAATAAAATTAAAACGCTGCACGATGATATTGTAGGAGAAATTGTACTTACATCCTAGTACAATTAATGCAAATTTATTCACAGAAGATTGCAGAAGAAAATTGTTTGTGTTAAAATTAGTTTGTTTAAAGAGGAGAGACTATGCCAGTACTAGAAAAAAATGAGGGTTTAATAACACAAATTATTGGTCCGGTTGTTGACGTAGAGTTTCAACAAGGAGAATTACCGGAGATTTATAACGCACTTAAAATTGTTGGTGATGACGGAAAAGTTATTATTGCAGAAGTTCAACAAATGCTCGGTTCTAACAGAGTAAGAACAGTTGCAATGTCATCAACCGACGGTTTAAAAAGAGGTATGAAAGTAATCAATACCGGTGAACCTATTAAAATTCCGGTAGGTAAAAATATTTTAGGCAGAATCTTAAACGTAACAGGCGACCCTGTTGATAATATGGGTCCTATAGATACACAGGAATATCTGCCAATCCACAGACCGTCACCATCATTAATTGATCAGAATACTGACATTGAAATTCTTGAAACGGGTATTAAAGCAATAGACTTGCTGCAACCATACCAGAAGGGGGGTAAAATCGGTTTGTTCGGTG
>CALUTH010000064.1 GCA_944323635.1 Candidatus Gastranaerophilales bacterium | reverse complement strand
TACTTCGGAAGCTTTATTTTTAGCTTTTTCTGTTGCAAGTGAGATGCCGCTTGTAAAAGCGCCGCCTACTGCACTAAAAACAGAACTCATAGCCATAGATGCAGCTTGCATCCCCATGTTAGCTGCGCTTTGCCCGAGAGAATCCCAGAAATTTCCTCCGCTGAAAATACTGTTTATAAAACTTGTACCTGCAGAGCCAAACGGGTTATTCCCGAGGCTGCTGCCTGTAGCACCGCCGATTGTGCTGCCAAAAGCATTCATATTCAATTTTAATTCAGGGGTGCTCATCTTACTAATTCCTTAAAAACATCTTACATATATATAAAGTATATAAAAATTAGCTAATTTCACGCCTTGTTGAAATTGTTACTAATCTTTACAATTGTTTTGAGGGGTAGTATTATTCTCTATAATATTTTCTTATTTTTTCTACAGTTTCTTAACGAAACAGTGACGTGGCAAAATTTCTCTTGTTCGGCGGCGATAAACGGGTCTGCACGGCAAGGCTCATCGCCTTGACCGTTCCGCCCTCTGCCGCCTCACGCTGTTTGAGCGCAGCGAGTTATTTTGCCTCTGGTTGAGTTTAGAAACTGTATTTGGGAGCGTAGTTTTTCTTTCTTTGTCCAAATTTTCTTTCTTTTGTCATCGCAACACAAAAGAAAGAAATTTGGTGCGGGGCGCGGGGGCGCATAGCCCCCGATAAAATTATTGTCCTAATATTTTTTAATATAATTCTATTTCAATAATACATTGTTATGTGAATAATTTATATAAAATTATTCGGTGACAGTAGTGTGCTGAGGGCGGCAAACAAAAAATCCCGAAAGTTTTTTATTTACTTTCGGGATTTTGTTTATTTTTGAAAAAGTTATTTTTCAATATCTTTAATACTTAAAGCGATTCTGTGTTCTTTCGGGGTGAATTTTTTGATAAGAACATCAACTTCGCTGCCTACTTTGAAGAGATTGAACGGGTTAACGTTTTCGTTACTCATTTCAGAGACTGGTAGGAGTGCTTCAACGCCCGGAAAGATGTTGATAAATGCGCCGAAAGTAGTTACTTTGTTAACGGTGCCTTTAACAACCTGACCTTCTTCAAACTGTCCTTCAATTTGCTGCCACGGATTTTCACCCATTCTCTTTAAAGATAAAGAAATTCTCTTTAATTCGTGGTCAATTTTGATTATTTTAACTTCGATAGTATCACCGAGAGTTACAACATCAGACGGATGTTTGATTCTTTGCCATGAAATTTCGGAAATCGGAAGAAGTCCGTCGATGCCGTTGATGTCAACGAATGCACCGAAGTCTGTAATTCTTACAACATTACCTTTAACAACCTGACCTTCTTCAAGTGAAGAAAGAACGTTATCAACAACCTGATCTCTTTGTTCTGCAACAGCAAGTCTTTGAGAAAGGATAAGTTTGTTTTTCTTAGGATCAGCTTCAAGAACTTTAACTTCAATTTTAGTATCAACAAGCCCGTCGAAAGGAGCGCCTGTACGTAATTGAGAAGACGGGATGAAACCTTTAAGGTCTGCAACGTCGACAAGAACACCGCCTTTAACTGTTGAAACAACTTTTGCAAGGATTGTATCGCCTTGAATTTTTGCATCATTGAGCTGTGCCCATGCTTGAGCGAAAGCGATTCTTTTTAATGATAATTGCATCGGTTCTTCGTCGTTTTCTTCTCTTAAAACGTAGTATTCGCGAGTATCGCCGATTTCAAGGTCTTCAACATCGCTTGAAAGTTCTTTTTTAGGTAAAAATGCTTCAAGCTTTGCGCCTTTAACGCTGACTAAATAACCGTCGGTATCTTTCTTGATTACAGTACCTTCAACGATGTCAGCGACTGTATTTGTTTTTGAGAAAGTTTCGTCAAGAAGCATCTCAAATTCGTCTTTTGTTTTTTCTAATGTAGTCATGTGATTTATTCCTCCTTTATATATTTGATAACATTGTCTATTATTGCTTGCGGGGTGGATGCACCGGCTGTAATTCCGATGTTTCCTGCATTTTTGATAAGATTTTTATAATTGTCCAGTTCGTTAACATTTTCAATATGAATTGTTTTGACTGTGTTTTTAAGAATTTCAGCAAGGTGAGTAGTGTTTGCGCTGTTTTTTGAACCTGCAACAATCATCAGATCGCTGCCTTTTGAAAGCTCTACGGCTTCTTGCTGGCGCATTGAGGTGCTCTGGCAGATTGTATTATAAATGAGAAGTTCTTTGGTGAGCGGGGTTAATTCTGCGGTTATTTCGTTTAATGTTGTGATTCGCTGCGTGGTTTGTACTACTACACCGATTTTTTTGTGCTGTTTTAAAGTATCTTTGATGTTTTGTATTTGTTCTTTTGAATTAATAACGGCAACATCATCAGACCATTGTTTTGCATTAGCATAGATTGCTTCGACTTCGGGGTGCTCTGCTTTGCCTACGATTATTACGTAATATCCGGATTTTGCTAGCTCTATTGCTTTTTGTTGAACTTTTTTGACATCGGGGCAGGTTAAATCGACTATTTCGAGGTTTGTTTTTTTGAGTGCATCAAAGATTTCCGGCGCGGCACCGTGACTTCTTATTACGCAAAAGCCTGACGCGTTCCGGGGTAATTCTGATATAGCATTAAGCGTTATTATACCAAGTTTTTGGAGCTCGGAAATAACGTAAGCATTGTGAATTAACTCTCCGAGGATATAAACATCTTTGTCGGGGTTGTCTTGTTTGAGCTTTGTGACTGTATCAACGGCTCTTTTTACGCCGTAACAGAAACCTGCGAATTTTGCCAGTTTTATATTTTGGTTAGTCAAAAATTTTAATCTGCTTTCTAAAGAACTAGAGGTGTGAACCTCAGTAACTTTATTAAAACGCGAACAAACTTATTTTTCAAGTGGGCAGGAGTAAAGTGGTAATATTTGGGAGTCTGACCTTACTCATTAGTAGTTTTTAAATCGTTTGTATACAGCAGTATTTTAACTGCAAAATTACGACGCTAAGGAGAATATCCGCGGAGGGATGGATTATTCAGGGGTGGGCGGAAAGACCTCAGTATAGCAAGCATACGAGCTTCACAAACGGCATTACCCTTCATCCCTCTGGTGAGAATAACGACTTTCACCTCTCGGTGCAGTTTTTTGCCCTAAGAGAGGGGCGCATTTTTTTTATCAACTTGCCCTCTTAAACTTTGCGAATTTGTAAGGTAGCCTATGGATTGAGTGATAACAAAGGTTTTAAGCCAAAACAGTCCTGTAAAACACAACTTGTCATGCTGAACTTGTTGCTTGTGCGCTTGCGTTAAACGGGATTACGGGGATTTTTTCTTTCATGTCTTTTTTATCTTTTTGTGAAAATGACCTCATTTACTCTTTTTTTATTTTCCAACGATGGAATATATATATACTTTATTCAAATATTTATTTGAAACTTCAATAATATCTGAGACGGTGACTGATTCTATTAATTTTAAATACTCGCCACTGCGATAAAGTTGTTTCCCTAGTAGTTCATCGTATGCACACATCATTGCCTTTTCTGCGTTTGTTTCAAGACCGATTATGTAAGAGCCTGTAATTCTGTCTTTTGCATCTCTCAATTCTTTTTCTGAAACAAACTCTTTTTTCAGCCGCTCGATTTCTGTCAGAATCTTTGTTTTTGATCGCTCAACAGTGTCAGGATTTGTACCGATATATGTCAAAAACACGCCTGATTTTACTTTCGGTGAGTATGTCGAGCCCAACTGATACGCCAAACCTTCCTGTTCCCTTATATTTCGGAACAGTCTTGAACTCATACCGGAGCCGAGAATAGTATCTATCACCTCAAAAACGGCATAATCTTTTTCGTTCAAAATCCCGTCTGTACGCCAGCCAAGGAGCAGCCACGAGGTTTTAAGTTCGGGTTTGTGTACAAAGTTCTCTTTATAAGCCGTTAGCGACGGAATGCTCACAGAACTGTATTCAAATGCAGGTTGTGAGTTGTTTACAAACATCTTTCCAAAACTCTCCTGTAAAAGCGGGCTGTCAATTTTGCCGTTTACTGAAATAATTATGTTGTTCGGATTGAAAAGCTTTTTGTAAAACTCAACCACATCGTTTCTGGTGATTTTTGGCAGCGATTTTTCTAAAACAATGTTAGAGTTGCCGTAAACACTGTTTGCGTAAATAAGTGATTTAAGCTCATCCACCGCAAGCATCAACGGTTCGTCCTCCGACTGTTTTATTTTTTGCAGCATTTCCGCTCTCTTTTTCTCTAATTCGTAATCATCAAACTTTGGGTGGTTTATCGTTTCGTCAAGAAGTTCCAATGCCAGTTTTTCTTTTGATTTTGTTGTAAGCAGGCTTATTACAAAATAATCTGATGCCGATGAAAAACTGATTTTAATCCCGTTTTCATCAAGGATTTTTGCAAGTTCCGCAGATGTATATTTATCCGAGCCCTGTTTCATCAGACCAGCTGTTAAAGCAGCCGTCCCCGGTATTTTTTCCAGAAAATCTCCGCCTTTGATTAAAATCTCTATTGCAAGAATGTCATTTGCATCATTTTCCGTTAACAGCAGTTTCGCATTATTTCCAAGTGTATAACTGCTGTAATTCCCGTTTTCTTCGTTCAAAACAGGCTCTTTCAAATGCGTCGTTGCAGAAGTCTTTACTTCGCATTTATCGTCTTTAGGCAGTAATATTGATACTGCCGCCTTATTTTCGGACAAATACTTGTTTGCAACCCGTTTGACATCATCTGCTGTTACTTTTGCAATATTATCAAGATAGTTCTTGTAATAATCCGGATTATCCGTCAAAGTCAACGTATATCCGATTCCTGTTGCTATATTTGATACCGATTCCCTTGAATAATAAGTATCTTTTTCTATAATGCTCTTGCCAATAGCAAGTTCTTTATCAGTAACGCCGTATTTCTTTATCTGTTCAATTTCTGCAAAAACGGCTTTCTCAACTTTTTCCACATTTCCCGGGGTAAATTTAGCGCTAACGTAAAAAATGCCGTCGTCCCGAAGTGATGAATTAGATGCGCCTATTGAATATGCAAGTTGTTTATTCTCTTTTATTGACTGATAAAGTTTTGAACTCCGCCCGTCGCCCAGAATTGTCGCGAGAACATCAAGCGCATAAGTGTCGTTATCCGCTATCGGTACGCCCCTGAATCCTATCAGCATATAACCGGAATTAACATCCGCTTTTTCTGTATACATTTGCTTTTCTGTGAGTGCTTTTTCTCGTTTAAAGGTATTTTTTTCTATTTTCCTCGGTTCTGATACAAAGTTTTGGGATATTTTTCTCAAAACGTCATCAGTATTTACGTCTCCGACTATAACCGTAACCATGTTCGACGGCGCATAGTGGGAATTGTAGTACTCAAGGATTTCTTCTCTGCGTATAGTTTCAATAATATTTGAAGAGCCTATAACTTCCCGTTTGTAAGGATGCCCCGTGTACATCATTGAAGTTAAATTCCTGTAAAGTTTCCTGTCAGGGTCGTTTTCGTTCTTAGAAATTTCCTCTAACACAACCTTTCTTTCTTTTTCCAGTTCTTTTCTCGGTATCTGCGGGTTTAAAAGCATATCGGCGTGTAATGACAGCGCCAGATCAAAGAATTTTGAAGGGATAACTATGTAATAATGTGTAAAATCTTTACTTGTCGCGGCATTTATAACAGCGCCTTTTGATTCAAGGAGTTTATCAAATTCGCCTGCAGGGTGAGCCTTTGTACCCTTAAAAAACAGGTGTTCCAGAAAATGTGATACCCCGCTGTTTGTATCGTTTTCATCAACAGAGCCGGTTCTTATCCACGTATCAATAGTTACAATCGGATTGTTATGTTCCTCCTGTATAACAACTGTCTGCCCGTTATCAAGTTTATGCACCGTATAATCACCTGCAAAAACAGGGTTAATTATAAATACGAAAAGCAGAAGTCCAAAAATTTTCCTCATAAGAAAGCCCTCCTCTACCTGTATTTTAATATAAACAGTTGAATTTTTCTATCTGTCCATCAGGGTAGGGGGAATGGGGGTGTTACGATAACAAAATGTGAGAATAATGTGAGAATAGTAGAAAAAGCCCCGGATAATAAAATAATTCAGTTCCCGCGAAAACATTGCAGTAACTGAATTTAAACTGGAGCGGAAGACGGGACTGTCTTGCTCACTCGCGTTAAACGAGACTACAGGCAAAGGCTCACGCTTTGCCCTCCGCTCTCTGCTCGTTCGCGCCAAACCCGAAACAGGCGGGTTTTCGTCCTCCTCTTCCTGCGTACAAAAAAAGTCCCCAAAGGGACTCTTTAAACTGGAGCGGAAGACGGGACTCAAACCCGCGACATTCTGCTTGGAAGGCAGATGCTCTATCAACTGAGCTACTTCCGCATCCACAAAAATAGTTTATAATAACCGCTCAAATAAATCAATATTTAATTTTCTAAATTTGTTTAGAAGGAGTATTGATATTTTATCAGCCTTCATTAATATACTAATATGCAAACAAAAGACTATTACAAAATTCTTGAAATTGATGAAATGGCGACCGATTCGGATATTAAATCCGCGTATCGCAAGCTTGCCCGCAAATTTCACCCCGATATAGCAGGCAGTTCTCCAGATGTCGTTGAACACTTTAAAGATATTAATGAAGCCTACTCAACCCTAATCGACAGACGTAAACGCTATGATTATGACGCGCTGCGCCGTCTGTACTCTTATACAAAAAACTCTGAGCCCGAAACTCAATCAACATACACCTCTACCCCTAACGCCGACAGTGATAAAACTAAATATCAGTCGAAAAATTACTTCTATGGTATGTGGGAAGAGTTCATCAACGCACAGTATCAACAAAAAGAGTACAAAAAACAACAAACACCACAGCCCGAAAACGGCTCCGATATTACTTCCGAAGTTAGTATTACCATGGAAGAAGCAATTTACGGCACTTCTAAAAAAATAAATGTTTTGCACACCAAACCCTGCCCAAAATGTCAGGGCAGAAAATTCGTAAATGGTGCCGTCTGCACTCACTGCAATGGTACAGGTACAGAAGCCGAGCACAAAAAATTTACCGTTAAAATTCCTGCCAACGTAAAGAACGGCTACAAAATCCGTATTGCAAATGAGGGCAATCCCGGAATAAACGGTGGTAAAAACGGGAATTTATACCTGTTAATAAAAATTGAAAATAATTTCGATTTTAAGTATGATGGTTGTAATATACTAAGAACAGTTCCGATTACGCCGTATGAAGCAGTGCTCGGTGCAGATATTGAAATTCCTGTTGCTGATGGGAAAGTTACAATGAAAATCTTACCAAATACTAATTCCGGACAAAAATTCAGACTTCAAGGACAAGGTATTACAAAAAACGGAATTAAAGGTGATTTGATTGTTACCGTGGAAATAAAAATTCCTGATAATTTAACCAAAGAGGAAATTGATTTGTACAGAAGGCTTGCAAAAATCGGTTCTGATAATATCAGAAAGGGCGTTTAATGCAAAGCGAAATAGCAAGAATAAAAGAAATGTTCGTCTCTACTCAGGGGGAAGGTCCTTATGTAGGTGTACGTCAATTGTTTATCAGGTTTTGTGCCTGCAATCTTTCCTGCAAATACTGTGATACGGATTATACTTATGAAAATGCTAATTTCGTATACTCGCCCGATGAGCTTCTTGATTTCTTAAACAAAGAGTTTGACCTTACTCACCTTCATTCAATTTCATTAACGGGCGGCGAGCCGCTGCTGCATTCGGAATTCTTAAAAATATTTATGCCGGTGCTGAAGGCTAAATACTATTTAGAAACCAACGCGACTTTGCCGGATAAATTACATGACATTTTAGATTATGTAAATATAATTTCAGCGGATATTAAACTCCCCTCGGCAACGGGCTTGTTTAATACATTTGAAAAACACGACGCATTTTTCGGGATGGCAAGAGAAAATAAAAATATTGATTTGTTTGCAAAAGTCGTTTTTGATGAAACAATTACAGAAGAAGAAATCATTGCGGCAACCAACCTCGCGAAAAAATATGATTTTGAACTTATTCTTCAGCCGAGAACAATTAATAATGAAATTTCTCCGTCCATTAATTTTGCTGACGAATTATTTTCTAAGTGTCTGAAACGCTATAAACGTGTACGTCTTATCCCGCAGGTACATAAATTTTTGGACATTAGATAAAACACATTATATAATAATAATTACGTAAGATTTTTGAGGAAGTTGTTATGAAAAAGTTTTTGTCTGCCATGCTATTTTTATTTATAGCCGCTGCCGCAGCTGAGGCCGCCAAGTACGAACCGGTGCCGGCAAAAGTTAAAATGCCGGAAAAATACACCTCAGAATACATTGATGAAATATCTGCTACTTACAAAAAAAACAGTAATGACCAGATTATCTTTGTTGCTCTTGATATGCTTCAAGGAACAACCGGCGAGTTTTCCAGAAATGCAATTCTCGGCGATAACCTCACAGGAAAGCCCGTGAAAATTGAGTTTAAAAATCTTTCCGAAATAAATCCCAATTATGAAAAATTTGATGCGGTAGGATGGAAGAGAAAAGGCTCTTTGTATATTTATATTAACCCGAAACACAAAGAAGCTCCGCCGGGAGCGCTGGCAGCACTGTTAGCCCACGAAGCACTGCATCAGGATGAATACAACTCTCTATCAGAAGAAACCTATGCCTGGACAATGGAAGCAACTGTCTGGTATGAAATTACTCAAAAATATCCTGAGCTTGTAAATGTCGATTCTTCTCTTGTAAGAAGAGAAAATATCCTGAAAAGCCTTTTTGAAAAGGGCAAGTACACAAATAAATATATAAAGAAAAATGTGTATGCAAATAAAGGGTACAAAGACCTGCCTATTTCTTCGCCCGGATTTGAAGAATTATAGAGTCCGTTTATCTCTCATAGAATCTTTTTTCTAATGGTTCTAATATAAGGTATTTATCCGGTGTGTCAGAAAGGAACGGTTTAATATCGTTCCAGTATGAAAACCTTGTCAAATAGTAGCCGAGATTTTCTTCTGAACCGGTAAGCGAATCATCTCCATACATTCCGATACAGTAGTATTTAAGACGTTCGGCTTTATAGTTTTCTATATCTTTTGCCGTAGGGTTTTCCGGTAAAACTTTTTTTGCAGCAATCATCATTGTTGTAATTGAGGCAAAAAAATCACCAGTATATTTGTGTGGATAATTAGGGTGGTGTTTTAGCCAATCTGTTGAAAATACTGCGTGTATATCATACAATTTGGCAAAGTCATTTATTGCATAAGATGATTTGTAGTTTTTTATTAATTCATAAGCTGTTGCGCTTTTTTCAGGATCAAACCTCTTCAAAAAGGTCATACCTTTAAGTGCAGTAAAAGAAGGTTGTTTTATATTAGAGACGCTCTGGGGTCTGCTTGCTTTTTGTACATTTTTTTTAACAGGGGGTGTTTGAGCAGAATATTTTGTATGATTATTAAATAATGTGCAGCCATGTACAATCATATACTTTCTCCTTTTGCCGTTGTAAAAGTTGTAAAGAAAATTTTTTGCCTGTTTTCACCTTAATTGTTACAAATTTTTACATCTAACCATATAAGATGCTGTAGTTATTATATATTTTTTTAGAAAAAATATCTATATTGTTAAGTTATGTTGGATTTTATCAGGTGCTGTACGGGACATGTCCTCAAGATCAATATAATTAATATCCTGTATCATTTTTTTGAAATTTTGTGAATGTTCTGCGGAGGCTTCTTTTGATTGATAAATTAAATTTAGTTCTTTTTTCGGGGTAAACATATTTTTTAATTTGTCTTTGAAATTTTTTGCAATGTTTTTATACCTGAATGTTAATGTTGATGTATATTCTCCCAAAGAACAAGCTTTATACAAATAAATTGTAACGTTATATTTTTGGCAAAACCTGTTTATTGCTTTAGATTCCTGCATTGCTTTTAATACTTCTAAGTCAATCGGCTTAACTCCCGGGTTAAAGGTACCCAGGTATTCAACCCCCTTTAATGCTTTAAACTGCGTGGTATTAGACTTGTTATTTATATTATTTGATGAAACGTTATTTATTCGCATAATGCCCCCTTTTATAAATTTAAGTATTGCATAAACAAGTTGTATAAAGGGATATATTGTTAATTTTTGTAAAGAAAAGATAGACAAAAGGATGATTAAGAGTTATACTGCGGCTGGAATGGAGGTAGTGTAATGAAATTAAACGCTATATCTAAATTGGATGCTTATACTCCAATGTTTCGAGCAAACAAAATGTCCAATCAACCATCAACTTCTACTGTAGAAAATCCTATAAAACCTGGATTTGCGATAGGTACTGATGGCGATGTACATCCTGAATCCAGAACAGCAAGTAAAGGTCAAAAACTTTATATTCTGGCTTAGTGTTTTGGAAAAATGTTTGTAAAAAAAAGCGGAACTAAAAAGTTCCGCTTTTTGTATTTCTACATATGCTTAATTCTTTGAACGGTCGATAAGTTTGCCTTCTTTACTCCAGTTGAAGATTGAACGGAGTTCTTTTCCGATTTTTTCTATTTTATGGTTCTCTGATTCATCGCGGAGTTTTTTGAAATTATAACAGCCGCTGTTCATTTCACTCATAAACTCGGTTGCGTACTTGCCGCTCTGTATATCTTCAAGAATTTTTTTCATTTTTGCTTTTACATCCTCGTTTATTAAGAATGTTCCGCGTGTCAGGTCGCCGTATTCGGCATTATTTGATATGGAGTAGTGCATATCAGAAATTCCGCCCTGATAAATTAAATCAACAATAAGTTTTAATTCGTGGCAAACCTCAAAATATGCCATATACGGCGAGTATCCTGCTTCTACAAGCGTATCAAAGCCTGCTTTAATCAAAGCGCTGCATCCGCCGCAGAGAACGGCTTGTTCTCCAAACAAGTCCGTTTCTGTTTCTTCTCTGAAAGTTGTCTCAAGAATTCCGGTTTCTCCGGACCCTATAGCGGCTGCATAAGACAGTGCAACATCAAGAGAATTGCCGCTAAAGTCTTTTTGTACTGCAACCAAAGACGGCACGCCGCGCCCTGCCGTGTATTCACTTCTTACAGTGTGTCCCGGTGCCTTTGGGGCAACCATTATTACATTTACACCCTCAGGCGGATTAATCAGCCCATAGTGAATATTAAATCCGTGTGAAAACATCAAATATTTGTTCGCAGTAAGGTGCTGTTGTATCTGTTCTTTGTATACTTTAGCCTGTATTTCGTCAGGTATCAAAATTTGTATAATATCAGCCCATTCTGCGGCTTCTTCAATAGGCAATCACACGCTTTAATATCGGATGCGCCGCCCTGTCTTAATCCGAGTACTACATTACAGCCTGAATCCCTTAAATTCATAGCCTGCCCGTACCCTTGCGAGCCAAATCCTATTATTGCTATTTTATAGTTTTTTATTAAATCTCTGTTAATATCAGCATTTGTGTAGACTTTTAACATAATTAATACCTATCCTTTCTGTGCACAAACGGCGTTAATAAGTCCTAAAAACAGCGGATGCGGTCTTTCCGGTCTTGATTTAAATTCCGGATGGAACTGGGATGCTACAAACCAATCATTTTGCGGAAGTTCCACAACTTCTGCGAGCATTCCGTCCGGTGACATACCTGAAAATACCAGACCGGCTTTTTGTATACGATCTAAATATTCGCTGTTAACTTCATATCTGTGTCTGTGGCGTTCTGATATTTTAGTTGTTCCGTACGCCTGCGCCGCTACCGAGCCTTTTTTCAGGTGGCAGTCATAAGCGCCCAGACGCATTGTTCCGCCGTAGCCTTTTATATCTTTTTGTTCCTGCATCAAATCTATTACCGGATAATCTGGATTTTCATTAAACTCCGTAGAGTTTGCGCCCTT
>CALUTH010000063.1 GCA_944323635.1 Candidatus Gastranaerophilales bacterium | reverse complement strand
ACTTTTTAGCAGGTAATACCCGCCCGCAGACGCAACACCGACACCCGCCATCGCCGCTATCCCGTGATTATGTTCAAAATCTCTGAACTTTTGTGAATTTCTTGCAAGAAATTTATTTAGCCCCATCATTGAACACAGAGAAAGCAGGAACGCGCCCCATTTTAACCCGCTCTTTGCGCCTTCCATTATCATTTTTGACGGCATTCCCCTCCGGTTCTTATAAGCAGCACTAAGCGCGGCAAGCGCCGGTGTAGATAAAAGTATTTTATCCTTCTGTTCCAGTTGTCCGCGGCGGGCAGTAAAACTTGCAGACCGCAATGAATTATCGGGAATACGCATTGTTTAAACTCCTTTAAAAACCACATTATATTTTAACATTTCCATAAAAATTTTTCTGCCCCCGAGGCGGGGTGTTGTTTACATAACTTTACAAATTGGCAACTTTTTTCAAGTTTTATACTTTATATAATTGTAGTAGGTGAATAAGGTTATATTATGGCAGAATATCTTGACAGACAATTACAGGTTCCAAATTATTCAGGAGTAAACATCCAGATAATTAATCCTGCCGTTAATATGGGCGGAAACGGAAACTTGCCTGCCATACACACGGGAAACCAAACAGGAACAGCAGCACCCGCATTACAACAGCAGGAAGTCCAAAACCAGCCTCAGCCGGTTACAAACCCGATACCCGCGCAAAATACACCTCAACCCAATAATCCGTGGGCAAGCATTCCACAGGGCTCGATTTATAACAACAATAATAATGAAATAAACAACAACATCCAGTATCCGCAGCAGCAAAACCAACCGCAATATCAAGGATACCCGTACCCCGCGCCATATATGGCATACCCGCCGTACCCTCCATATCCGGGTTATCCGCCGTATCCTGCGGCACAGCAGCCGGAGCAGCTTGCCGAAGAAAAAAAAGAACCGCAGACAGGTAAAAAACGCATCGTTGCGTTAACTGATGACTATATAAAATCGCTGGAAAACTACTTAAATAACCCGAATAAAGAAGTAAGACTACAGGCGGCAAAAGATATTGTAAGACGATTTGAAGAAGATATAACAAGATACAATGATCCGGCGCTCAACGCTCTTATAAATAAAATGCTGCAAGACCCGCAGGGGTCAATAAGAGGCATAGCATTAAGCCTTCTCAGTACAGGAACGGCTCAGGGGAACGATTATACCATTGCATTACTGAATAATATGAAAAATGACCAGGTAAATAAGGAAGACGCTCTACAGGCAGCGGAAGCACTGCTTAGAATGTCTGCAAAAACAGAAGTAGTAACTTATCCGCTTCCGCCTGAGGAAGCAAGAAAAGAGGCTGCAAAACATGGCAATCGCGCTTAAAAACATTTTAATAAAAACTGCAGGCGCCGGAGGACTGGGGCTCGGGGTCTATGATGCGCATGCCAGAGGCAGGCGCGATTCCATCAGGCACGGCAAAATTCAAATGGCTGATTCAACGCTTGATGCCTGGCTTGATGCTAACAGAATGACAAAAGAAAGCGATGTTGAAAACATGATGAAAAGGGGCGCTTTTAAGTGGCGCCTTGACAGCCCGCTCGCAAAAATGTGGGGGAATGTTAAAGGGTATGTAAGCGGCTTTTTTACATCAATTGCCGATAATGTCATCCCGATAGGATTATCTGCCGGTACACTTATATCAAAAGGCGGCAGTGTTATGCAAAAAATCTTTGCAGGCGGTTTAGGAATATATGCACTGTATGCCATTGTAAAAGCCTTTACCGGAATTGAACGGCATAATAAAATGGACTAGCTTTCTTTATCTATATAAATTTCGTCAGGATTATACCCGATACCCGATAACGGTGTCGGGTATAAATTCTTTAAATGTCTGCGTGCCGCAACTATTCTGGTCGGGGAATAAAGATAAATCATAGGTTTTTCATCATAAATAATTTCCTGATACCTGTCATAAAGTTTTTTACGTTCATCAAAATTTGTTTTCAGCGCGGCCTCATCAAAAATATAATCAAGTTCTTTTTCCATAGGCAGCCTGTCGTCTACGGTATAACCCGCCGGACGCTGATTGAACATGTGCAGCGGACCTGATGAATACCAGACATTTTTCCCGCTGTGCGGCTCCAACGGTGACCCTGTAAGTCCCATTATTGCCATATCATAGTCATAAGTGTTTACAAGTTTATTGACAAGCGAATTAAATTCAACAGGTCTAAAGTTCACTTTTATCCCCAAATCCTCAATATCCTGTTTAACCATAACGCCGAGCGCCTCACGTTCGGTATTTCCGGCATTTGTATATAGATCAAATTCAACATAGTTCGTATTTTTATCCCTCAATTTGCCTTTATTATCGTAATAAAAACCGCCCTGCAAAAGGAGTTCGCGCGCTTTATTCAAATCACGTTCGTGTCCTTTTATAGATTTGTTTAAATAAATAGAATTAAGGCTTTCTGCCGTAAACAACGGAACGCCCAGCCCGTTAGCAATATTCATCACCATACTGTTTCTGTCAAGCGCGTAATCAATTGCAGCCCTGAAATTCTTATTTCCAAACCATTCCTGTTTCATTGGACTGACATTATATTGATTATCTTTGTTTTTACGGTTATTCAGATTAATTGTGATAAACATTGTTCCGGTATCCGGTCCCAAATTATAAACCGTATAATCGGAATTAGGCTCTTTAGCCTTGTATCTTGCTACATTTGCCCCGCGCAAAGTTATCATATCAATTTCTTTTGCTTCAAATTTAAGGATTTCATTGTTCAAATCAGCAACAATAAAATAAACAAGCTTATCAAGATACGGCAGTTTTTCATTATTGCCGTTTACTTTGTAATAATTCGGGTTGCGTTCATACACAACTCGCTGCGCCGGAACATACTCTTTAAGCCTGAAAGCACCGCTTGTAACAAGGTCTTTAGGATTTATATCAGTTGAAAGAAAGGTATTAAAAGCATCTGCGCCTTTATCCGATACGGGTTTAAAAACATGTTTCGGCGCAATCGGGGTTGATAATTGTCTTAAAAACGGCGCAAAGGGTTTTGAGGTTATAAACTTAACCGTATAATCATCAACCTTTAGGACTTCTGGGAGTTTCCCATCAATCACCATCATATCACGGGTCGAAGTATTCCCAAGCCCCGCAAAAATAATTTCTTTATATGTATAAATAACATCATCCGCGGTAATTGGCTGTCCGTCAGACCACTTAATCCCTTTTCTGAGATTTATAGTATACTCTCTGCCGTCGGGGCTTATACTAAAACTCTTTGCAAGAAGCGGTATAACCTCGCCCGTTGCAGGATTTGTAGTCAACAAGCCATCGTACATAATTCCGCCCATGGTGGAAGATGTTGCATCCATAGCGTTAAACGGGTTAAAAGTTTTAGGTCCCTCGCCTATTGTAGATACAAAAAACTCGCCGCCGAATTTTCCGTTCTGTGCTCCAGATTTATAATAATCCACACCATCAATCGTTATTGTTGTATCAGGTTCCCTTTTAGGGGCTTCAACAACGGGAGAGGGTTTGTAAGAATGTTTCTTTGCCCCGTCAGGAATATCTTTATGGAAAATAACCGCCCCGAAAAGCAAAATGATAACAAATACGGACAGTATACCAAACAACCTCTTCATAACTACAGGATAGCATAAATCCGTCAATTTGCCATACCCGACAGGAGGAGATATTTATTTTGATACAGTAATTAGTTTATCATAATGAGCCTTATAAAACTTATCAAACTCATCATTCAAAATTGCCTGACGTGCTTTTTTAGCAAAATCAATAAGGAATTTAATATTATGAATACTCATCAGAGCCTGACCGGTGCCCTCCTGACACTTGTACAGGTGACGCAAATACGCACGTGTATGATTTTTACAGCAATAACAGTCACAATTCTCGTCAAGCGGACGCGGGTCATCATAGTATTGCGCATTTTTGATTTGTTTTTTCCCTTCGTAAGTAAAGAAAGAACCGTGTCTTGCATTTCTTGTCGGCAGAACACAATCGAACATATCCACGCCGCGCAAAATCCCGTCCAATAAATCTTCCGGCGTCCCGACGCCCATAAGATAGCGGGGTTTATTTTCAGGTAAAAGCGGCGCCGTAAGCTCTACAAGGTGATTTTTAACCTCAGGAGGCTCTCCAACACTCACACCGCCTATTGCGTAACCTACCGCATCAAAGGTAGAAACAACGGCAGCGCTTTCTCTGCGCAGGTCATCTTCAAACGCACCCTGACAAATAGGGAACAATGCCTGATTGGTTGAAGTTTTTGCCTTAAAGCATCTTTCAAGCCACCTGTGGGTTCTCTCCATAGCGTCTTTTGCCGTTTTATAATCACAAGGATAAGGCGCGCACCAGTCAAATGCCATAATTATATCAGCGCCTATATCCTGTTGAATTTCCATGGAAACTTCAGGGCTTATAAAATGTTTTTTACCGTCCTTGGGATCTCTAAACTCAACCCCTTCTTCGGATATTTTTCTTAAATGAGCAAGCGAGAACACCTGAAACCCTCCGGAGTCAGTCAAAACAGGCTTTTGCCAGTTCATCCATCCATGTATACCGCCAAACTGTTTAATAAGTTTACTGCCCGCTCTTAAATACAAATGGTAAGAATTGGACAGAATAATCTGCGCACCTGTATCGTAAAGATTATTGTTGGTAACCAGTTTAACGGTAGAATTTGTACCGACCGGCATAAATATCGGGGTTTCAATATCCCCGTGCGGTGTATGAAGAACTCCGGCTCTTGCGCCGGAGTTTTTGCAAATATGTACTAAATCGTAACTAAACCCCTGAACGTTCCTGGTCATAAGTAATCATCTCCAGCATAGACTGCCAGTTATCGTAGATTTCTTCGGGCTTGAAGTAAATACCGATTTCTCTTGCAGCACTTTCGGGCGCGTCTGACGCGTGAATAACATTGTATTCCATAACCTGTGCAAAATCTGCTCTGATTGTCCCTACATCAGCCTTTACAGGATCTGTACAGCCTACCATATGACGTACGCTCTCTATTGCGCGGTAGCCTTCAACAACCATAGCAACAATCGGACCGCTTGTAATATAGTTTACAAGTCTGTTGTAGAACGGTTTGCCCTGATGTTCTTCATAATGCTTTGCGGCAAGTTCTGGTGTTACCTGTAAAAGTTTCATCGCAACGATTTTGAAACCTTTTGTTTCAAAACGGTCAATAATTTTACCGATTAATCCTCTTTTAACACCATCCGGTTTGATTGCCACAAATGTTCTTTCTTCCGAAATCATAATCTCTCCTTAATCTGTCTCCTTGTGTTATTACACCATAAAGACATTTTTTTGTAAACCGCACTTTAGCGGAGATAAAAGATTTCACCGCTTTAAATTCAAAATTACGGCAATTTTTTTTGAAATACAGCAAGCCTGCGGACATGTTTTTCTTCAGTTGGCAGAGTGTATTCAATAATATCAACCTGTACAAAACCGAGTTTTTTCATAACTTTTTGGGCATCTTTAAGTTCATCCTCAAGTAATCGTGATTTATACGCGACAAAATACCCGCCATCCTTTAATAAGGGCACCGCGTACAGAAACAATTTATCAAGCGATGCCAGAGCGCGGGAGGTTACAACATCAAACTTTTTTTCTTTAAAGTTTTCTATCCTTGAACAAACCGGATGCAGGTTTTCTAAACCCAGTTTTTGTTTAATATTTTCTATCGCGCGGATTTTTTTCGCGATACTATCGAGTGCCCAGACCTGAATATCCGGATATTCAATTGCAACAGGGAGTGCAGGAAACCCGCCGCCAGTTCCAATATCCAACAGTGTTTCCGGGCTGATATATTTGTCAAAAAAGGCGGAAATTGCAAGAGAATCCGCAATATGTTTTTCATAGAGATATTTTTCTTCGTTTTTAGATATAAGATTAACCTTTGAATTTTCTTCAAGAAAAGCCGCCATATACGGTTTAAAATCATTTCTATCCATAATTTTTCATAATCTCCGTATACTTTTCAGACCCGAGACGGATTTCCATATCTCTAATTCTTGATGTAATTTTATTCAGATTATCTCTTGAGAAATCATCTTTTACGCTCATATAAACGCTGACATATTCTTTGAGGGCATTTTCATTATCATTAATCCTGTAATAATAATCCCCCGCCAGTAAATGTGCCTGCGCAATATAAAACGAATCGTTAAGCGTTTCTGCGCTGTTTTGCGCCATTTTTATATAGGGCAAAGCCTTTGACGGAGCCTTTTCAAAATACAGATTGGCAAGATGGGTTGAAGCGTAATAAATCCCGTCATAATTATTTTTTGCCATGTCAATATCGTACGCTTTTTTAAAATACCCCTCAGCCGTTTTAATATCACCATCCTCTTCTGCCATCGTCCCCAGATTACAATATACAGGAGAAAGATAGATTTGAGAACCGGAATCTATGTACCTGTTGTAATAATTTATTGCAAGCCCTTTTTCGCCGTGCTCGTCCAGCGCCACTGCATACCGAAAATATAGTTCATCTGCAGTCTCCTTAGAGGTTGTCTCGTTAATAGAATCAACGCCCTGCTTATAGTAAACAAAAGCTTCATCATAATTCTGTGCATAATCTTCTATATTGCCCAACTGCAAGCACGCATCAATCATAAGCCCATTTGGTGAATCCTGTGAAAAAATTACTTCTTTAAGAACCCTTCTTGCAGCCTCAAGGTTAAACATATTGTAATAAACGTTAGAAAGTTCGTATTTTATGTAATTAACATTAATTGGCTCATTATTAGCAGTAAAAAAGTCCTCTGCGAGCAAAAAGTAATGAAGCGCTTTAGACCACTCCGAAATTTTTGTATAAGTCCGTGCAAGTGCAGTATAAATTTCCACAAGACGTCTTTTGTCTTCAATTGTATTAAGAAGGGTATTATAGGTTTCTATAGCGTCCGTGTACTTGTAAGACGCCGCATAGTTTTCCGCCTGTTTTATCAAATCCTCTTCATTTGTTTTTAATGTCACCGCAGGCGCCGCAGTTTTTTTAATGCTTTCCGGTACTGCAGATTCTACTGCGGGTTGCGGTTTTTCAGAAATTTCATTAACAAGTTCATTCTGGCTTTCAGCCTGCGCTATATGATACTCATACTCCGCATTAAGCGACTGGCGCGAAAGCTTTAAAGCCCTGTTCTCCGGCTTTTCTTTCAGCTGGGATTTATAAATATCCGCCAGATATTTGTGTAATTTTTGCTTTATTTTTACGGGAATAATAATTTCAACATCCGAATGGAAATAATCGTCCACATAAATAACTCCGGCAGTTTCATATATATATCCGTTTTTTAACAAATATTTTACGGACATCTCGTCGTACAAATCCAGAACGCTCAGAGCATCATAAGAAATACCATGTCTTAAAAGGAGCAAAAACCAGAAAAAATTTCTGATTGGCAGCGGAAGCACCGTGATTGCAATATCGCACAGATATTTATCAAATATTTTCCCGGAACTTTTGCAACGTGCAAGAAACTCTTTAAGTGTAATCCCCATATTTGTTATTACGCTTGATGAAAGCTTTGCGTAATAGTAGTACCCGCGGGTTAATTTGTACAATTCTTCTATTTCTGGCTCGTTAAACTCTATGTTTTTAGAATGGAAGTACTCAGAAAATAAGGTGCGGTTAAATGGTTTTGAAATAATTTTTGTATAATTAATATCTGCAGGTATTAAAGACACATCAAAGGTTTTTGCAGTAATTATAATTTTTACCTTGTCATAATTTGCAGCAGAATATAAAAAATCCAGTATAAGTTTCCTGTTCTTTTCCTGTACATTGTCAAATGAATTTATAAATACAAGAATCGGGAAAGAACTTACACTTATATAACGGCTCAGTGTTTTTGCAAAATTTTCTATTTTAGGTGAGAAAATCTTTCTTGCATCGGGCGTTTTCTGCATAATATCAATAAAATAAAGCAGTATGTCGTCACAAACAGTCGCCGCCTTACAGTCAAATTCAACTCTTAAGACATTCGGAGCAAGGAACCCCTCAGAATGCTCTATAATAAGCCGTTTACCCGTTCCGCCAAACCCGGTAAGGAGCAGCAAGGACTGTTCTGAAGCATAAAAATCATAGATTTTTTTTAGCTCCGCAACACTGTTTTCCTGCAAAAGTGTACTTATATGTGTTGATTTTATATTCGCAATATTATCTTTATTGATATTACTGTTTACAAAGTTAACCATCCAGATAATTTTACAGTATTTACCGAGTTTTTTCAAGGGCGCATTTGCAGCAGCATCTCCGCGGATTTACCACTTCATTTACCCATCCACACTCATTCCCTCTCTTCACTCCCCTAATCCCCCCCCTCATTTACCCCCTCATTTACCCCCTCATTTACCTCCCCCTTTATTCCCGCCCCCCCCCCACTTGTCATATATCACAAAATAAAATAGAATTATAAAAGAGAATGAAAGAGGATTTATATGAAAAGAAAAGCTTTTACATTAATGGAAATACTTTTAACCATAGGCATTGTAGGGATTATCGGAACATTACTTGCCCGCGTAATATCAGGGGTAATGCCCGATGTTAATAAAGCTAAGTTTTTAAGAGCGTATAACGCATCAAAAATGATAGTAAGAGATATGGTTAATGATTCTTCTTTGTATCCAGACGAAGACCCTGATAATACGGCAACATACGGTTTTGCGAATACGACAGCTCCAACTTCCGGTCCATATATGGGAAGTACTTACAGTGGTAAAAACAAATTTCCTTTAATCTTTGCTGATAAACTGGGAGTATCAGCAAGCAATGTTACAGATGGAACTTTTTATTCAACACGCGACAATCTTGAATACCAGATTAGCGGTACCGGTCCGTACACCATAAGATACTACGCAATTAACAGTAAAACCAATGCAAAAACTAACCTTGGCGGCTTACAAGTAGATAATGACGGAGGAACAAGATGCGTAAATGGTGACGTAGACTATTGTTCAAACATGACAGACTTAAGACGCGGATTTTAAGAAGGATATTTCAAACTGATTAATAAAACACCGGTAAATTTATTTGCCGGTGTTTATTGTATTTGCGACGATAAACGAGCCCGACCAACAGTTTTGCAGATTAAACCCGCCGCAGAAACCATCTATATCAAGGACTTCGCCCGCAAAAAACAAACCGGAAATATTTTTACATTCAAGAGTTTTAGGGTGAACCGAATTCAAGTCGACACCGCCCGCCATAACGGTTTCACCATCGGGGCGTGGCTTTGTTACAGTGATTTTATAATTTTTTAATTCCTCAAGAACCAAATCGCGGTTTTTACCGTCAATTTTGTAGCACTGAATATCCCCATCCATCCCGCAACCGTTTAAAAATATCTGTACAAAGTTTTTCGGCAAATATGCAGCAAGGAGTGTCTTAATCTCTTTTTTGGGATTGGAGTTTAATACTCTTTGAAAAGCAGCACTATCTGGCAGCTTCCCGCCTGTTAAATCAAAACTGAGTGTATAAGGAAAATCATCCCGTGCTTTAAGCGATGAAACCTTAAACACAAGAGGTCCTGATACACCGAAATGGGTAAACAGAAGATCACCACAAAGTCCTGTTTGCTTATTAATAACCTCCTTAAGCACAAGCCCGCTGATATTTTTATAAGAAGTCCGTGTACACAACCCGGTAAGCGCAGGTTTTGGAGGAATAATTTTCACACCGAGATTATCAAGGATTGAAAAATCTCCATGCCCGCCGATTGTTACAACAACCTTATCAAAATAATACTCCGATTTTCCCGCTGTTATTTTAAAACCGTCTACACTTCGCGCAATATCCGTTACCTTAGCTTTTTCAATATTACAATGACTTATTTGCTCAAGCAGTTTCGCCCTTACAAAAGCAGAATCCATTTTTTCCGGAAACACCCTGCCGTTACCAAGAGTAAGCGTTTTAATTCCTATTTTGTTAAAATACTCAATAGCGTCAAGAGCTGAAAATCTCGAAAACACTGAATACAAAAACTTTTCACCGCGGGGATAATTTGCCGCAAAGGTTTTAAACTCCGGTTCAGCGTTAGTAATATTACATTTTCCGCCGCCTGTCGGGAGAAGCGTACCCAGCAGCAATTTAGGCTCAAAGATAGTAATATCAAAATTTTTATCTAAAAAAGCAGCCGTCATTATACCCGCGGGTCCGCCGCCTATTATTGCAATACTACAAGCGCGTTCCATACAAGCAGACCATTTCAGGGTTTTCAAGTTCGTCATAGAGTTTTGAAACCGTCTTATTAAATACCGGATGTACAAAATCCTGAGCAATTTCAAGCATAGGAACAATCATAAATGCACGTTCATGAAAACGCGGATGCGGAATAATCAAATCCGGTTTGTTTATAACCTGATTTTCATAAAAAATTATGTCTATATCAATACACCGATCAGAGTAAACACCGGATTCTTGTGTATCATTAACCCTGCCAAGGGTTTTCTCAATAAGTTTAATTGCACTCAATAACTCCTGCGGTGCTAAAGAAGTACTTATTTGCATAACAGCATTAACAAAAAGGTTATCACTATCCATTCCCCACGGCTCAGTTTCGTAAAATGAAGAAGTCGTAACAATACTAACCCCGCCGGTGCCTTTAAGAAGAGAGGCAGCCTGCTGTATATAACCTATTCTATCGCCCTGATTAGAACCTAAACACAAATATACTGTTGCCATAAACCAATTTTATAACTTCTTTTATCTCTTTGTCAATTGAATAATTACATAGAAAGAGTAAAAAACTAATACAAAAACCAATATAATTTTTATTTAATTCAGATTAACAAAAAAAAGATTTGCTAAAAATCCTCCGGCAAAACCGGAGGATTTTTTTGTAAAAAGTGTACAAAGTGCCGGAAAAAACAGTATAACAATAGGTAGTTCAAGGAACAAAACAGGGGCTTCCGGCAGCAGTGCAGTTTCAATAGGTACTGATGGAAATGCTGCTGGAATACATAGTATAGCAATCGGTAACAAGTCAGTTGCTTCCGGGTCTGATACTATTGCAATTGAAAACAGTACCAGAGCTTCACATGAAAAAAGCGTTGCAATAGGTTCAGGAGCATCTAGCAGCGCATCCTACCAAATAACCTTAGGCAGCAGCTCGTATAATGTATATATTCCTAGCGAAAAACTATAAGTAAAAGATAAAAATGTGTCCCTATGGCTGGATAACCATGAAGAAGAACTCATAAATCATGATAATAGGATTGCCCGCTTAGAAAGTTTATATGGAAGTCTTAAAAATAAGGTTGATTCTCATGATAATAAAATTAATAGCATTGAGAATAAATTATCTTCACTTGAGCAGAGAATTAGCAGTATCAGTCAGCAAATAAGTATATTACAAGTAGCAATACAAAGATTAGAGCAAAGTATAAGAAATCAAGTCTCTGATAAACGGCTTAAAAACGTTCTTGGAGAGAACCTTAACGCTATGGATAAAATCAACCGTATCAAGGTATATGATTTCACCTTCAAAACGGATGACCTAAAAACTCCGCATATCGGTGTTATGGCACAGGATTTACAGAAAATATTTCCTAATGCCGTAACTAAGGATGAGAACGGGTATTTACAAATCCGTCATGAAGATATGTTCTACGCAATGATTAACGCGCTCAAAGAACTTGATGCCAAAATTAAGCAGATTGCATTGCAATTGGCAGAAAACATCAAAATCGTTACTTCCGACAGCGGAAAGATACGCGATTTAACAATCCGCATAAACAATCAGGATAAGGAAATCAAGGCGCTAAAGAAAGAAGTCGCCAAAATTGATGACTTAAAGAAAGAAATCGCTGATTTAAAGAAAAGAGTAAATAAATAATTACCTAAATAGTAACCGTGCTGTGAACGGTTATGTGCTTTACAACTTGCGGGTGTAAAAACCCGCTTTTTTTTCTCTTTTGTCCTCTCAGAAAAGCATAAGCTGTAAGCAAAAAAGTAAAAAGCAGTTCTTCTCCTTGATGGAAAGAAGGCGCGCAGCCGGTATATTACCCGCCGTATAGATAATAAAAATAAAATCTACAGGATCTCACCCATCGCTCCTTCGAGATATTCTCGTTAGAGAGTAACAAGAAAAAATTCGCGCTGCAAAAAGAGGAGAGGTAAAAAAGCCCCTGCACATTTTCCCCTACACACACTTATTTTCTCCCGTATTTACCCCCTCTATGTTTCTGATATAATAAAGTT
>CALUTH010000062.1 GCA_944323635.1 Candidatus Gastranaerophilales bacterium | reverse complement strand
AAGATAGCCGTTGCCGAGACCTAATTTAAATAAAAGAGTTAATTTGACGGATGTCAGGTTAACTCTTTTTTGTTTCCGGTTTTTGCCCTGCAAAAAAAGCCCCCCCCCCGCATGTCAAAAAATGCTCTACGGTGCGCATTTCTCGGCTAGAGCATTACATACAGACGGAGATTTACAAAAGATTTCTATACGTTAAAAATCTTGTATAACTAATTGATATATTATACTCTTTGTGCAATAATCAGCTTATGAAAGAATTTGAATTAAATAACGGAATTTTAACAGGATTAAAAAATAATCCTAATACACCAAGAATCGCTTTATCGTTTAATATCGCAATAAATAAAGAAGAGACTATCCCCGGAATATACGCTCTTATGAGCCGTCTGCTCCAACAGGGGACTAAAAAATATAATTCTGAAGAACTTGCAAGCGTACTTGAAGAAAACGCGATTGAATTCTCTGTTGAAATGAAACAGGATTACTTAAGCTTTAGATTTGTATGTTTGAACGAGGATTTTAAATTAGCATTGGAAATTCTTGACGACGTTATTAAAAATTCTACATTTGAAGAATTTGACAAAGAATTAATAAAACTAAAGGGCGAATATTCTGCAGAACTTGATTCTAATAAGGCAAAAGTCTCTGACGAGTTTATAAAAACTATCTATGAAGGTCACATGTATGGCAATACCTACACCCGTATTCTTGAGAACGTTGATAAAATAACAAAATCTGATGTTACAGACGCATACAACAACATTATTAATCACGGGAAAAAGGTTATTTCAATAGTTGGAGACATTAATGAAGGTGAACTTAGAAATTTACTAAACTCCACGCTTGCAGATATTCCAAACAGCGAAATTGAAGCGGATGAAATTCCTTCCTGCACACTTAATGAGCAAAAGGTTGCAGAAATAAATAAACCGGATGCCCAGCAGGCACAAATATTTCAAGGCTGGCTGGCGCCGACGGTTGACAGTCCGCAATATCCCGCAATTGCTGTTTTAAATACAATTTTAGGTGCAAGCGGGTTGTCTTCACGTTTATTCCTTGAATTGAGGGATAAAAAAGGATTGGCATACACGGTAAGAAGTGCATATCGCTCGTTTGCAAAGAGTGCTCTGTTTCATATTTATATCGGCACTGAACCAAAGAACGTTGAAGTATCATTGAACGGTTTTATGGAAGAAATAAACAAAATAAAAACAATTCCTGTAAGCGATAATGAAATAGAAGCAGCAAAAAAGAATATAATAGGAAGACAGCAATTTATAACAGAGACCAACTCTCAACAGGCTAATCTTTCTGCTCACTACGCAATACTTGGATTAGGTTTTGATTTTCAACCCAAATTAATAGAAAAGATTAAAACAGTTACCCCGAAAATGGTTATGGACATTGCAAATGAACTGTTAAATGACAAGTATGTTATTGCAATGATTAGACCCTAGTTTATGTTTATAAATATTTTCTTGTGACAAGTTCATCAGGCATAAACTGTTGTTCAATTTCAGGGGCAGCGTGGGTGTAAATATAGCCTTCGCCAAAACCATATTTTGCGGCATCTTTGTAATGTGCATCTCTTAAGTGCATAGGCGGCGGAAAATCTTTGCCCGATTGAATATCATGCAGCGCCTCGTCTATTGCCATAATAGCCTGATTAGATTTAGGTGCCTTCGCAACATAAATTACAGCCTGAGCAAGCGGGATTCTCGCTTCCGGAAATCCCAAAATTTCAGCAGCTTTATGAGCACTTATTGCTATATTTAATGCCATAGGGTCTGCATTGCCTACATCCTCCGCAGCGCAAACAATAAGCCTTCTTGCAATAAATCGCGGGTCTTCACCGGCTTCAATCATCTTTGCAAGATAATAAATTGCGGCATTCGGGTCAGAGCCGCGTAAACTCTTCTGAAAAGCACTCGCACAATCATAATGTTCCTGCCTTGAATAACGGGTATTATGTTTCTGTGTTATACTCTCAAGGATTTCAATAGTCAGAATTCTGGTGCCATTTGAATATGAACTTGCAAAATACGAATTTTCCACCATATTAAGAGCGCATCTTGCATCACCTCTGGCGTGCATTATAATAAACTTCTTTACATCTTCCTCATACTGGAGAGGCTGATAATTTTTTTCTAAGTACGCAAAGCCCCTGTCAATAATCTTTTCCATAGACTCGTCATTTATAGGATTAAGTCTTATTACCTGAACTCTTGAAAGGAGCGCCGGAACAACCTGAAACGAAGGATTTTCCGTTGTAGAACCTATCAAGAAAAGCGTTCCGTCTTCTAAATACGGCAGCAGAACATCCTGCTGGGTTTTAGAATATCTGTGGATTTCGTCAATAAAAAGTATAGTCTTTTGCCCTGCCCTTAAGCCCTGTTTTGCCGTTTCAACCGTTTCTTTTATATCTTTTATACCCGAGGCAACAGCTGATAATTCAACAAACTGCGCCTGTACCTTCTGCGCAATAAGCCTTGCAAGCGTGGTTTTGCCGCAGCCGGGAGTGCCCCAGAATATCAAAGAAAAAAGTCTTTGCGACTTAATCAGGTTTAAAAGCGGAGAATTCGGCGCAACAACATTCGACTGTCCGAGAAATTCATCCAAATCCTTAGGGCGCATAATCTCAGCAAGCGGTGTTTGTTTATTATCGTTTTCTAATTGTGTAAATAAGTCCATACCAGTATTTTACCACAGGTGAAGGGGTAAATGATAGAGAGGGTAAATGAAAAAACGGGGGAATAATACAGTTATCTATAATGAATTATTTTGTCATCTGGATTTATTTCCACCACTCCGCATAATAATTTCTACTTTTCTACAGTTTCTAAACGAAACAATGACAGGGCAAAATTTCTCTTGTTCGGCGGCGATAAACGGGTCTGCACGGCAAGGCTCAACGCCTTGACCGTTCCGCCCTCTGCCGCCTCACGCTGTCTGAGCGAAGCGAGTTAACGAGGCAAGGGGTGAGTTTAGAAACTATATTTGGGAGCGTAGTTTTTCTTTCTTTGTCCAAATTTCTTTCTTTTTTCTTGCTATGAAAAAAGAAAGAAATTTGGTGCGGGGTTTGGGGGCGCACCACCCCCGATAAAAATGTTGTCTTTATATTTTACTAATAATTTTTATTATAAATAATTTTTATATAAGTTATTTGAGCCCCGCTCCTGCAGCGATTTTAGTCCCTTTTAAAAACTCCTTAACGACATTCACAGGGATAGCAAACCCGATACCTATATTTGATATATTATTATCAGGGTTATAAATAGACTGGTTTATCCCTATTACTTCGCCGTTGGTATTTAAAAGCGGACCACCTGATGAGCCGGGATTTATAGCCGCGTCCGTTTGTATTTTATTTTTGGAGTAATCAATCCTTGATATTATTCCCTGTGTAAGAGTTCCGTTAAAACCGAACGGATTACCTATTGCAAGGACTTTCTGCCCCACTTTAACCTGTTCCGAGTCCCCCAGAGTAACAGTAGGCATAGGTTTGTCCGTCTTTATTTTCAACAAAGCAAGGTCATTGTTACGTCCAACTTTCTTTATTACTTCGGCCTTGTAAGTTTTTCCATTATAGATTGTTACTGTTATGTCCTTGCCATCTTCAATTACGTGAGAGCTTGTAAGAATCACACCGTCATCAGAGACCACACATCCGGTTCCGCAGGATAGCCCGTACTTAATTTGTGTATCAATTGAAACAATTGCAGGGTTAATTTTCTCATATACATTTATATTAATCATTTCATCCCTGTCATAAGAAAACGCGGGAAGAGTTAAAAACAAGAGAGCCAAACAGGTAAGTATTTTTTTCTTCATATCAATCACCGTTTCTATAATGTCACTATCAGGGACTTTCAACCATACACGGTTGTTTTTTATCACGGGTGTGTCTTGCAAGGATTAAAGTTCTAATATATAATAGAAAAGAATTCATAGTACATATTTACATTGAGATAGGAGAGTACATTATGACAAGAATTGAAAACTTTAAAAGAGCATTGGCAGAAAAGAGAGCTGTAAAGGTTATTGCAGGTATCAATAACTTTGACAAAGACTCTGTAAAAAGAGTTGTTGCATCAGCTTCCCAAGCAGGCGCGACAGCAATCGATATTTGTGCGGATGCTGATATTATAAAAATGTCAAGAGAAATGACTGATTTACCAATCTTTGTTTCTTCCGTAAAACCCGAAGAACTTGCAAATGCAGTTGAACTAGGCGCAGATGCAATTGAATTAGGAAACTTCGATGCACTTTATGCTAAAGGTCAATCCTTCTCTGCAGAAGAAGTTCTTAATTTGACAAAACAAACCTTAAGCCTTATTAACAAAGAAGATGTATTCTTCTGTGTTACTATTCCGGGCAGTATTGATATAAATGAACAAATCTCTCTTGCAAGAGAACTTGAAGCATTAGGAATCGACCTTATCCAAACAGAAGGACACTTTACTAATGAAGAACCGTCAAACGGAGTAAGAGGGCTTATTGAAAGAGCAGAACTTACACTTTCTAACACAATGGAACTTGTAAGAAATGTTGATATACCTGTTATGACAGCAACCGGTATCAACCCGACAACCGCTCCTTTAGCATTCGCATCAGGCGCATCTGCTATCGGCTGCGGTTCCTGCATCAACAAGCTTTCATCAGAAATCGGTATGATTGCTGTTATCAAGAGCCTTATGGAAATCGCTGAAAGAAACACATCTAAGGTTGTTGAATTAGTATAGTTTAATTCATATAAAAAAGGGACAGACAATTGGTCTGTCCCTTTTTTTGTTATAATATTTACAATTCATTTTCAAACTCATCTATTTATGCTACAATCGAAAACAAGGGGGACAAATGAAGAAGATAGTATCGGCAAAAGAAGCGGTTAAAGATATTAAAGACGGAGCAAGTATTATGGTCGGCGGTTTTTTAAGCTGCGGGGTACCCGATAAACTTATTGATGCACTCATTGAGCAAAATACTAAAAACCTCACTTTGATTTGTAATGATACTTCTTACCCCGATGCGGATAAAGGGAAACTCATAACAAATAAACAAATAAAAAAAGTTATTGCCGCACATATTGGGACTAATCCGGAAACAGGGCGCCAATTAAACAATAAAGAAATTGAAGTTGAATTAACGCCAATGGGAACGCTGGTAGAGCGAATTCGCGCTAAAGGTGCGGGGCTTGGAGGGGTGCTCGCCCCGACCGGTGTCGGAACAATCGTTGAAGACGGTAAAAAAACAATGGAAATTGACGGTAAAAAATATATTTTTGAAAAGCCTATCGGCGCAGATTTTGCCTTAATCTACGGCACAAAAGTTGACCGATTTGGAAATGTTGCGTTTTACGGAACGACCAGAAATGTTAATACAATCATGGCAACAGCCGCAGATACCGTCATCGTTCAAGCCGATGAAATAGTTGATGAAATCGATCCAAACGAAGTTGTTATTCCGGGGATTTTTATAGATTGCATAGTAGAACGTGAAAAAGATAACGCAGATTTAGCAGCCGTATAGGAGTAGAAATGGAATTGACACTGCTTTCTAAAGAAAAAACAAGAGAAATTATTGCAAAAAGAGCCGCTATGGAATTTAAAAGCGGCGATGTTGTTACGCTCGGTATAGGTTTGCCGACAGAAGTTGCAAACTACATTCCGGAGAACAAACACGTAATATTTCAATCGGAAAACGGATTGCTTGGAGTAGGGAAAAACACAACAGGCGATAAGATGGACAAGCGTATCACAAATGCAGGCGGAGTCTGTGTTGAAGCAAAAAAAGGTGCATGTTTCTACGATGCGGCAACGGCACTTTCAATGATGCGAGGCGGACACATTGACGCAACAGTACTCGGAGCGCTTCAGGTTGATGAAGAAGGCAGCCTTGCAAACTGGATGATACCAAACAAATTTGTCCCCGGGATGGGCGGAGCAATGGATCTGGTTATTGGTTCCAAACGCGTAATTATTGCTATGGAACATACAAATAAAAACGGAGAGCCCAAAATCGTTAAAAAATGCACACTCCCGTTAACAGCGTACAGAGAAGTTGACTTAATAATTACCGAAAGATGTGTTTTTGACGTCACACCTGACGGGCTTATCCTTACGGAAATTAATCCGATGTTTAGTATGGATGAGATAAAATCTTCAGTCACTGCAGATTTTATTGTATCTGATAACCTGAAACATATGGATATTGATTAGTTTTTTTATTAAATAATAACGGGGCGGCTGATAAATCGGCCGCCCCGTTTTGTCTTGCAATACCGATTATTCTTTATCAAGGAATTCCGGATTTTCAACTCTTACAGCAAAGTAAGGTTTATCTTTGCCCTCTTCTTTTAAGAATAATACAAATTCTTTATCAAAATTATATTTACGTCCGATTTCCGGAGCAAGAGACATTCTCATAACCGCCAAAGCTGCTTCACTCTTTAAAGTTCCGCCTTTGTTATCCATATTAAATTTAATGGTTTGTAATGCCTGTGTAATAACCTTGTTAGTACCCTTTATCTTTTTACCGCATAGTTCATCATAAGATATTGTTTTATCAATCTTGAAATTTGGCACCATCAGGCTGTCTTCTTTTGCAAACCTTTCTGATACATCCTGCTGCATTACATAAAGGTAAAGATTTTCAAAGCTGTCTTTTTTATCTGTACGATAAAGAATAACATCTTCTTTTTCCTTAGTAACAAGTTTTACAGCATACTCATCAGGTGAATTGTAGAAGAGTACGTGAACATTTTTTCTTAACTTTCTTTCACTATCCTTATTGACACCGAAATATTTAACCTTTTCAGTGCTTCCGTTAAACGGTGCAGAAGTTAACTTATCAAACGGAGTTTCAAAATTAAAATCTTTCTTTAACATTGCATAGAAAAGATATGAGTTTTTAGCTTCCCAGTTTATTGTATCCAAAATATCGCTTGTTTCGTGGAATTTCTTTTCTATAGCGCGCTCAATTTGTCTTTTTAATGACTTACTGATTTTGCCATAAGTTGTATAGTAAGAATTTTCATTAAGTAAATCAGAAGTGTAGAGCTTTTTATTCAACTCGTTGGCAATAGGCGGATTTCCTCCCGCAAGGAGTACAGGTCCGTGAGTAACTTTGTCCATAAAAGTATTCCATACAAGCTGGAATGTTATACACCATAATTTATTTTTAATTGCCTCATATCCGCTTTCAGCCTTAGGTGTTTCTTCCGTCTGTTGAACGCTGTCAGCAGGCGCTGCTGCAGGCTGTACCGGTTCAACAGCTGCATTTTGCGGTTCTGCAGGTGTTGACTTTTGTTCTACAGGTTCTGTATTTTCTACCGCAGCCTTAGGCTCCGTAA
Source organism: Candidatus Gastranaerophilales bacterium (assembly GCA_944323635.1). Taxonomy (GTDB): domain Bacteria; phylum Cyanobacteriota; class Vampirovibrionia; order Gastranaerophilales; family Gastranaerophilaceae; genus CALUTH01. The sequence continues at coordinate 5,056 of CALUTH010000062.1, read as the reverse complement.
CCGTTTTATCAGAAACCGGTTGTTCAACGGCGGTTTCAGCTGCTTCCTCCGCATTAACTACTGCAGTTTTTTCATCTTCTTGTATATCAGCTGCATTTGCAGCATCAGTTTGTCCATCCTTTGAGACTGCCGATACCTCATTCTGCTCTCCGGTACCTTCCATTGCCAGAGTTTCCTGAGCAGCAGAAGAAGATTTATCAAGATTAATATCTTCCGTTTGCTTTGTGTTTTCGTGATCCTGCTCATCATAAGGAGGAACAACATGCCTTACGTCCGATATCGGTTTATACTTCGCTTTTTCAGGAAGCTGCGTTTGCACAGTTTGTACCCCCTGCTGTTCTGCCGGGTGCAAATTTTGTTGCTCTGCTGCGTTTACAGTCATTAAACCTACAGATAATACAAGCCAAACACCCAGTAAAGATGTAATCTTTTTAATTCTCATAAAATAAAACTCCTCTATTCGTCATCACAGTTATTATAACATAAACATAAAGGTTACGACACCGTTTCCCGTTTACCCTTACATCGCGCATTATACTTTGTCCATTCAGCATTTATAACAGGAAGAGCTACCCCCAGAGCCAATGCAGAGTATACAATTCCAACTGCATGAGAAAGATTAAGTTTCCAGATATTTTTCTTTGCAAAATTACTGCCCTTTGCAGCCAGTTCATTATGGGTTTTAAGGCTTAAATCATTTAACCAGTGTTTAATCCCTTTGCCCTCCTTTTTTGTATTAAAAAGATTTTCACGTTTTCTATCGAGCAAATTTGCCATACCTTTTGCTGCAAACCCGCCAAATACCAGCCAGTTTAGAAATCCGTTATAGTCTCTGAATGCCGATTCTCTTAATTCAGTTGTATTATCCGCAGCCATAAACCGTCCGACAATATTTGCCGCATAAACAGTCTTAATTGCATTACCGCTCGTTACAGGGCCGGTAAACTCAAGTTTCCGCACAAAGTCTTTCCAGTTTTTAACCCGCATTACAGCAAGCACCATCCCGACCATGCCGGCGCTTGCAAGAAGTTTTTTGGCAAACAGATACTTATCTTTTTTTTGAACAGCATTACATCCGCGGGTTGCATAATCAACATCACCGACAAAGCCTTTTTTACCCGTTCTTTTTTCCGTAATCTTTCTGTTGATATACTGATTAGTGAGTCCAAGGACACAGGACGCGCTAAGTGCGCCAAAAATTTTCATTTTATTTATTTTAGCAAGCTTAGCAAGTGCTGCCGCCGGTTTTACTTTGTTATTTGTATAAACGTCATTTCCAAGGTTGTAAGCATCGCGCAAAATATTCTCAAGTTTATCAGCTACTTTGTTATTCCCCACAGTAAGCGCGGTATCTCTGCCCGCACCAAGCGCATTTGTAAGACGAACTTCCATAATACGCAAAACATTACCCTTATCCTCTCTTGCTATTGTTTTATCATTGATAATTTGGGTCAATGTGCCGACAAAGCCGTCTGCAGATTTAAGTTTGTTTTCCACACCCTTATATTCAGGATTTTTCCACTTGATTTTCTGCCAGCGGTCTTTATCAATCCATTCAATTTTATCCCAGTTTATATCAGTAAACTTATTTACCTTATTCCCGTCCAAACCGGAGAGGTTTTTAAAAACATTCTCCGCGTACCCTTTAGTATTTTTGCCTCCTTCCTCCCATGCAGTTTGAAGTGCCGCAAGAGAATCTTTTGAATACCAGCTGTTAGAATTAACCGCAACATCGGGGTTCATCCACTTTGACGCAAAATAAGAAATTATACTTGCAAAAACTCCGGCAGACAAACAGTTAATGAATGTTCCTTCAAGTTCTCTTGATAAAGTTTCAATTCCAGCGTATTTATTGCGTTGTGTCGCATCGATATAGGCTCTTGGAAGCGACATCGGCCCTACATCAAGAACTACTGCATTAATCATCTCATTGGTATCAAGAACCCGCATCACATTGGTAAAAGTACCGTCCAATACACCCTTAAAAGCCGGCTGTCTGTTTTCTGTCTGAATTTTGCTGATTGTAACCACTGTTTTTATTTCTCCTTTGTCTGCGCACTAAAAAAGCCCCGCTTGTATGCGAGGCTTTTTGAATTTTATCTGTTTTAAGAACTACACATCAAAACTCAACCTGCCCCGCAAGTATCTTGAGGAGGATGATGAGCATGAATTTGTATTAACGATGTGTAAGTTCATTAATTTTTACCTTTCAAAACAAGTATACGCCCGTTTGTAAAATATTGTCAATAGTTATATTAACTAATATTAAAAGCGGCAGGATTACCCGCCGCCCGTATTTAAACCAACACCTGCTTTTCCGGCTGAATACGGTCAGCAGCAAGCTCATCATAGAGACTTTTACCGCCGCACAATGAATAAACATTTGTATACCCGTATTCCGCAAGAATACGTGCGGCAACATAACTGTTATACCCGCGTCTGCAATAAAGAATCACCTTTTTATCACGCGGAATTTCATTATAGCGTGCGCGTATTTCAGTTGACGGAACAGAAACAGCATCTCCAATTCTTCCCTCTTGATATAACATTGGAGAGCGGACATCCACGAGAAACGCATCCTCAGTAATATCGTCAAGGAAAGCAGGTTTAACCAGACCGTCAAGAATATTCTTAGCCGACATTCCGGCAAGGTTTACCAAATCCTTTGCACTGGAATACGGCGGTGCATAACAGAGTTCTGCATCAATTAAATCCTGAACTGTACCGCCAAGCCTCATTACTGTAGAAATTACATCAATCCTCTTTTCTACACCCTCAACGCCTGCTGCCTGAGCCCCGAGGATTTTACCGGAGGGGGTAAAGAGAAGTTTCAACACGACATGTTCTGCTCCCGGGTAATATCCGGCATGCGAGGGGGCTTTTACGATATTCTTTAAATACTTAATACCCGCCTTTTGTAGTTGTTTTTCGTTATTACCCGTCATTGCAAAAGTTTTATCAAATATCTTTATAACAGATGTTCCCTGAGATTTTTTATATTTTTGAAGCGGGTAATCAGGATTTAAAGAAGCAAAAATATTATCCGCTATAATCCGCCCCTGCCTGTTTGCGGGGCCTGCCAGAGGGACTACGGAGGGAGAAGAAGTCACATAGTCCAAAACTTCTACGCTATCACCACCCGCCCATATAGACTTGTCAGAGGTCTGCATAAATTCATTAATTTTTATCGTATTACCAATACCGGTTTCAAGCCCTGCATTTTTTGCAATCTCCGTATCCGGTCTAACCCCGATTGAAATTACTCCTATATCATAAGGGAGTTTTGTACCTGAGGTTAATTCCACTTCATCATCAGAATATGACTTTACACCGTCAGAGAATATAAGCTTACATCCTTTGCGCCTCAATTCGTTATGCGCTAATGAAATTATATCTCTGTCAAACGGGGATAATACCTGCGGTGCTGCCTCTACTATAGTAGTGTTTATACCAAGTTCTACAAAACATTCCGCCATCTCAATACCGATAAATCCGCCGCCTGTTATAACCGCATTTTTAACACTGTTTCTAGAAATATATTCTTTAATACTATCCGCATCTCTCAGTGTTCTTACAGTGAAATTCTTTTTGTTATTAATACCGGAGACCTGAGGAATAAACGGCGATGCACCGGGTGCAAGAACAAGGTTATCATACTCCAAATCATACTCATTATTAACCGTTACCGTCTTTTTATCCCGATTAATTGACGTAACCTTAGAATTAAGCCTTACTTCTACATTAAACAAATTCTTAAATTGCGAAGGCGGAGCAACAATCATTTGCCCCCTATCGCTTATCACTCCCGAGCAATAGTAAGGTAACCCGCAATTAGCGATAGAAATCTCATCCGTTGCTTCAAGAATAATAATTTCAACCTTCTCATCCAATCTTCTCAATCTTGCGGCACAGCTTGCCCCGCAAGCCCCTCCGCCTACTATAACTGTTCGCATAATTCTTCTCCTAATATTCTTATAATCTGTCTTACCTTATCGTTTTCGAGCCTGTAGCAAACCCTGTTCATTTTCCTGTATCCCGCAATAATCCCCGCATTTTTCAGTACATTCAAATGCTGCGACACAACAGGCTGGCTTATATTTAACTTTTCAGCCATTATATTGACACTGCAATTATCCTTCCTCATCAGCCCGCAAACTATTTTTAACCGCACGGGATGTCCGAGCGCCTTTAAAATTTCCGCATATTCTTCTATATTCATTATCTGTCAATTCCGTATATTAGAATATTAGCATATTCTTATAAACCGGAATTGTCAACACATTCAAAGTAAAATTTACCCCCAAATGTTAAATTTTGGTTAAAAATCCGGAATTTTTGAATAACAGAGTAATAATATAAGTGTAGAAAGTAAATGTATGGAATAAGAAAGGAGTACATTATGAAATTCTTAATTAAAAAATCACCGGACGGGTTTATTAAATCAGTAAACGACGAAATCAGCTCTATATTAAACAGAAACTTTGACAGCTTTTTCCCTGAATATATCTTAAACGAAGAAACAGACAAATACGCAATGCCTGTAGAACTTCATGAAAAAGATAACGAGTACAGCGTAAAAGCTGAATTACCGGGAGTTAAGAAAGAAGATTTGGACATTGACATTGATAAAAACTACATTACAATCAATGCTAAACGTCACGAAGAACACAAAGAAGATACTAAAGGGTATAGGAAATCAGAATTCAGATATGGTGAATATTCAAGAACGGTATACTTCCCGCAAGAAATTGATGTTGAAAAAACCAGAGCTAAACTTGAACACGGTATACTTGATATTCAAGCCCCTAAACTCTCTGCCGAAAAAGGCAATACTAAAAAACTTACAGTTGAATAATCTGATATTCACTCTCACTCAAAAACCGGCTGATGATTATCAGCCGGTTTTTAGGTTATTATATCTTATTACAATGCAGCTCCGACACTTGCAGGGATTACACCCATAGCTGCCGCACCGTCAAGAAAAGACGGGAACACTATTGCATCAAGAGCATAAGCACCTGCTGCAACTGTTACAACCACTATACCGGCTTTTACT
>CALUTH010000061.1 GCA_944323635.1 Candidatus Gastranaerophilales bacterium | reverse complement strand
CTAAAATTCGTTTTTTTAACTGCCTTTTTGCTCAGCATTCTATTGCTGGGTTTTCTTTTTTGGAGAAAAGATAATGGATGAGGGGTAAATGAGGGGGGGAAAATGAAGTGTAAATGAGGGGTAAATGAAGGGGTAAATGAAGGGGTAAATGAAGGGGTGCCCCTCCCCCTCTTTAGATATTATAAAAAGTCTGATTATTTACAATTATAGATAATCAGATAAGATGTTTTTGACATAATTCTGGGTTTCTTTGTAGGGAGGAACCCCTGAATATCTATCAACAGCTCCGGGGCCAGCGTTGTATGCCGCAAGAGCAAGGATTATGTTTCCGTTGTATCTGTCTAACATTGATTTAAGGTATTTTACGCCTCCTTCTACGTTTTGAACAGGGTTCATCGGGTCTGTGACTCCTAAGCCTTTTGCTGTTGAAGGCATTAACTGCATTAACCCCATTGCACCGGCGTGGGATTTTGCTTTCGGGTTAAAACCGGATTCTTGTTTTATCAGCGCTTTAACCAGTTTATCATCAACGCCGTGTTTTTTAGAAACGCTTGTTACCAGATTTAAAATCTGGTTTTTGCTCGGTGCATCCATATTTATTGCGGGTGATACAGTGTCAGAAGCTTCAACTTTTTGAGCGTTAACATTTAGGGCTTTACCTGTTAACAGTGAACCAAATGGTGTTTTTGCGCTTGCCTTTAAGACATTATCAAAACTTGGCCCGTTGTATGATGGAACGCCGTCAATATTATTTGCGCTCTGCATATTTTGTTGTAACTCTGCTGTGTTTTGAGCTTTGATTTGTTTATTGAAATTATCTACATACCGGTTAAGTTCGACGTATCTTTGCGCTGCCTGTGCCTGACCGCCTGATGATAATAAATTTTGAATCATTGATGAAAACATATTTTTGTCCTTCCCGTTTTCTTTTACGGACAATAAAAGTAATATCTTTAGTACTTGATTGAAAAATCCACTATATGTATTACTTAATATTGTTTTTAAAAAAGTCAAAATTGACCTGTGTGGTTTATTTAGTAACGGGCGTTTTATGTTATTATATATTTTATGGAGCAGTTTATTTCGGAAATTGAGAGCGAAATTGTATCATATACCCTTCCCGTGCCTGAACTGAAAAACGCGCTTGACAGGCTGATGCTCGGCGGTGCAAAGAGAATCCGCCCGAAACTTGCCCTGCTTGTTATAAAGTCTTACGGATGCGATGTCTCAAAAGAGCAAAAAACTGTTATTGCCGCGGGGGAGATTCTGCATACCGCATCCCTTATCCATGATGATATTGTGGATAATTCCGATAAAAGACGCGGGACGGAGACCTTAAATGCGCTTTATGATGCGAGGCTTGCGGTGCTTGCGGGGGATTTTCTTGCGAGTTTTGGGATGCAAAAAATTCTTTCTGTAAACAATTCGGAAGTTACAAATATATTTAGAACGGCGTTTGAATCTATGTGCCGCGCAGAGATTGAACAGTATTTTTGCCGCGGTAAAATCCCCGAATTAGAGGAATATTTACAAAAATCGACGGGCAAAACTGCCTCTTTGTTTGGTGCTATCTTAAAAGGTACCGCGCTGTTGTCTCAAAATATGACTCCTGTTGATGTTTATAATTTGGGCGTAGCGTACGGTACTGCGTTCCAGATTAAAAATGACCTTGATGCGTTTATAAAAACTCCCGAACGCGACGTATTGAACGGTATTTATACGGCTCCCGACATATTTTATAAAGAAACGGGAAATTTAAATTCGGCGATTGAAAAAACAAATTATTTAATAGATAATGAAATAGGAAAAATGTTTAAAATTATAAACAATTTCCCTGATAATATTTATAACAACCGCTTAATTGAATTCATTGAGGAGAGTTTATGCAGGACAAAGAGGTAAAAAGTTTTATAGTTGATACAATTGAAACTATTGCTTTTGTTATAGTCGCTGTAATAATAATCAGGTTTTTTATAGGAGAAATCCGCTGGATACCGTCAGGCTCAATGCACCCTACATTGCTTGAAGGAGACAGAATATTTGTAGAACGGTTTACACGCTTTTATGATACACCGGAACGCGGTGATATAATGATTTTTTATCCGCCGTTTGTTGAATTGGACAGTTCATTCGGCGGTGTGTTCAGACGCTTGAGCGGGTTTTTCTGCAAAGATATAGCTTATATAAAACGTGTTGTAGGGATGCCGGGGGATAAAATAGAAATCAAAGAAGCCCCTGACGGCGCGCATGTAGTTTATATCAATGATAAACCGTTTGATGAACCGTATATTAAAAGCAAATATGATTATATAAAATGTAATGAAAAAATGTACTGCGGACCTTTTGTTGTACCGGAAGGTCAGTACTTTATGATGGGCGATAACAGGGGCAACTCTCAGGACAGCCGTTTCTGGGGATTCCTCCCGAAAGACAGGTTTATAGGCAAAGCTGTATTTCTGTTCTGGCCGCCTTCAAGAATGAAAAATCTTTAGTTAGTGAAAGGAGAGTTTATTATGTGGGAAAAAGGTTTTGATGTTAACCAGGTCTTAGAAATCAGAACTCGTACTTCTGTGTTTTTCGGCGCAGGTGCTATTAAAAAAATAGACTTCATTGCCGAAGATTTAAAAGCAAAAGGGTATGATAAAGTTATTGTAATGAGCGGAAGAAACGCTTACAAATCAACAGGTGCGTGGGATTATGTAGAAAAAGCACTTATCAAACACGGTATCGGGTATATTAACTATGATAAGGTAACTCCTAACCCTACAACGATTTCCGTTAACGAAGCACTTGGCGCAGCAAGAGAATTCGGCGCAAAAGCGGTAATTTCTATAGGTGGAGGTTCTCCTACCGATGCAGGCAAGTCTCTTGCTATTTTGCTTGAAAATCCGGATAAAACATGCGATGACTTATATGAATTTAAGTTTGTGCCGGAAAAAGCTGCTCCGATTGTGGCTATAAATCTTACTCACGGCACGGGATCGGAAACAAACAGGTTCGCGGTTGTTACAATTCCCGATAAAAATTACAAACCGGCAATTGCTTATGATTGTATTTATCCTATGTATGCAATTGATGATCCTGCTTTGATGACTAAATTGTCACCGAAACAAACGCGTTATGTATCAATTGATGCGGTAAATCACGTTGTTGAGGCTGCTACATCAAAAGTTGCATCGCCTTATACCGTTACACTTGCAAGAGAAGTTATAAATCTGGTTTCAAAATACCTTCCCGTTGTAATTGATAAACCGGAAGACATTGAAGCAAGGTATTATTTAACTTACGCGGCTATGATGGCAGGTGTATGCTTTGATAATGGTTTGCTGCATTATACACACGCTCTTGAACACCCGCTCAGCGCCGTTAAACCTGAACTTTCACACGGATTAGGTCTTGCAATGCTTCTGCCTTCTGTTGTTAAAAATATTTATCCGGCAAAAGCCGATGTGCTTGCCTATATCCTTGAACCGATTGTTCCGGGACTCAGCAGTGACGGGTCTGATGCTCAAAAAGCCGCAGACGGTGTTTACAAATGGTTGTCATCTGTCGGTGTTTCAGAAAAATTAGGTGCGGAAGGTTTTGCGGAAAACGATGTCGATAACCTTGTTAACCTCGCATTTACAACACCTTCGTTGGACGGGCTGCTTGCAATGGCACCGACTGATGCAACAAAAGAAACCGTTGCTGAAATTTACAGAACATCATTATAATGTTTTGAGTGTTAAAATAATAAAAAAAGTGGCAGATTATTCTGTCACTTTTTTGTTTTTTGGTGTATGATGTTCTTATGAAGAGATTTGTATTTTTATTAAGTTTAATTTTATTGCTGGGTAATATTAATTATGCGGATGCTGCCGTTTCGAATAAGTCGGAAGTAAAAGCTATCAAAAATATTCTGAAAAACCAGATTCAGGCTGCAAACAAATATAGCTACCCTGATTTTATCAAGTACTTTGATTTTAGTTATATCAATTCTGACGGGTTCGGGCTTGATATTTATTCAAAACTTGTGGAGGACACCTGGGCTTCTTACAGTAATATTCAATACGCCCAGAAGGTTAAAAATATAACAGTTAACGGTAAAGACGCAATGGCGGAAGTAGTTGAAACCGCAAATGCAAAGATTGAATCACAATATAATTTAACCGGAAATTTAAAAAGTATTGCTAATAATATTTATTTCTTAAAGAAAACAACAAACGGCTGGAGAATTGTATCGGATGTGATTTTGACGGAAGATACTTATTTGTCGTTTGGTGAACTCAGCAACTATACGCCGGTTTTAAATGTTCCTTATCAAATAGGTGCAAATCGCAGTTATACAGCAACTCTGGAGTACACTGCACCTAAAAATACGATTGCGATAGCCTCTATTAATCAGGAAAAAGTTTCTTATCCCCAGCAGGCGTCTAAGGAAAACTACCGTAAACTTCCAGATGACGGTATTCTTGAAAGATTTTTTACTGCGAACGGTGACGGCGTAAACGAGTATATAGTCGCATCTCTCGGACTTACAAGACCCGAGTTTGATAATAAAGATTTGCAAATAAACGTTACAGGTATTGCTTATGTAATAAAAAGAGTAAATGTAGTTCCGGAAAATAAGTTTATTGACAAAACGGATGTAGTTCCCGTGAATGTACGTTTACAACAATTAAAAGAAGCGGAAACTCAGGCGGAACTTGACAAAACCGTTGAGCCTGAAAAACGCGAAATAAAACAAAAAGAAACAGAAAAGCAGTCGGAAGTTGTAAGTCCGGAAAATAAATCCGAGGCGGAACAGCCGGAGAAGGTTGAAACCGAAAATAAACCTGCCGAAGAAACATCTAAAACTGATGAATCGGAAGTTAATATCAATAATACAAAGGTTGAAGAAAACAATGCGCAGCCGGCAGATTTAAAGTCCGCTAAAACAGAAGTTCCTGCTGATGAGAATAAGACGGAAGATGTTAAACAGGATGAAAAGCCGGTAGTAAATAATAAAGTTGAAAATACGGATAAGGTTGATAATGCCGCTCCTGCGGATAAAGACGTTAAAGCATCTGAACAGGACAAGGCGGACATTAAAGTCAACGATAATACCGGAGTAATAGCCGAACCCGGTCAAAAGGTGGATAATACTAAATCAAAAAAAACTAAGGTGAAAAAACAAAAAGCTGATAAAGTTAAAGCCGATAAGGTTAAAAAGAAAAGTAAAAAGGATAAATTACTGAAAGGGACGTATTCGCCGGATACCGTAGGTATTCCTACAACGGCAACGGTGTGCCCCGTTAAAGAACCGCAGACATCGGCAAATTAATCAATCGGGTGAAAAAATATAAGACAGGAAAATAATAAAGTAGAGGAGAGAGATGTCAAAAAATAGCAAACTTTTTTATTTATGGTTAACATTTGCGTTTTTTGCATGGCTTGATTTTTACTGCTCTTCGGTTATCGCCGGGTATATTTATAAACACGGCTCTGTTGATAATCCGTTTCTGAGTTTAATTTATGTAAAAAATACCGGTGCGGCGTTCAGTATTCTTGAACACTCTACAACGTTACTTATAGTTATATCTCTTGTTGCGTTATTCTGGCTTCTTCACTGGACAATTAATAATATACACAGAGTTGGTACGGTGTTTATTTTCTGGACAAGCCTTTTGTGCTCCGGTATAACCTGTAACCTTTATGAGAGAATACATTACGGGTATGTAAGGGACTTTTTTAAACTCGGCTTTGTAAACTTTCCGGTGTTTAATATATCGGATATATTCATAAATATTGGTGTTTTTGCTATTCTTATTCTTGTAATTACAAAAAAGTGTTATAAGAAATGATAAAAATTATTGCGGATGAAGCATTAGAAAATACAAGATTGGATGCAGGGCTTGCAGAGGTTCTTGAAGGGTATTCCCGTGCAAAAATACAAAATCTGGTAAAATCCGGCGGGGTAAAGGTTAACGGTGAGAGTCCAAAAAACTCTTTAAAACTCAAATCTGATGATGTTATAGAAATTGATGAAACCTTTGTAGATACTACAGATATTAAGATTGAGCCGGAAGATATACCTTTTGAAATAGTTTATGAGGATGAAAATATGGCGGTGGTTAATAAACCGTCCGGAATTCTTACTCATCCTACTGCTGCTGAACGTACGGGCACTCTTGTTAACGGCTTGTTATACAGGTTCGGGGATAATCTTTCCGCAGTAAATGGCGATTTTAGAAGGGGTATTCTTCACCGCCTTGACAGGAATACATCGGGGCTTTTGATGATTGCAAAGAATGACAGGGCGCACGAGTTTCTTGCAGAACAAATTAAGTTAAAAACTGCAATAAGAAAGTATCTTGCAGTTGTGCGAGGAGTTATTAATGAAGATTTCATGATTATTGACAAACCTATAGGTCGCGGCTTTACTGATACCTGCAAAATGTGTATATCAGTGGACGGCAAGCCTTCAACAACAGAAGTAAGAGTACTTAAAAGGTTTGAAAATGCGGCATTTGTTGAACTTACTTTGCTGACAGGAAGGACGCATCAAATAAGGGTTCATCTTGCAAGTATTAACCATCCTGTCTATAATGATACGTTGTATGGTTTTGGTAAAATGAAAATAAAAACGCAGGAACAGGTATTGCAGGCGTATAAACTGGAGTTTTTAAAACCGTTTACAGAAGAACGCATACAGCTTGAAATTCCGCCTGATGAAAAAATTATAAAAGTACTGAAATTTTTAGAGGGGAAAGAAAGTAATGAAAAATAAATTGTATAAAATGTTTATAGTTTTGTTATTAATGTTGCAGGTCTGGGGAATATATTTGCTCCTTCCGTCAAGCGCCGTAACACAGGCACAGACAAAAGTTCTGATACTTTTATTTACTGGGGGGGTTACTGCGGGTGTTCTTATAATGACGTTTTTCCTTGATAAATCAGTATCATCTTTAAAAATGTACAAGCGTGAACTGGAAAAAGAATCCATTGCCGGAACAGAATCTTCTTCTCAAATTAAAGTGCTGGAGTCAAAAATTGAAGTGCTTGAGAAGGCGCTAAAACAAGCCTTAGACGGCAATAAATAATCCCTAACTCTTGTCACCGGTGACAAAGTCTGAACTTACCGCAATCCACTGGTAGGAACTTTCTTGTTCCTGAGGTGCTGCGATAACAAATGTTCCGCCCCAACGTCCGGGAGTTGACGCTAAAATTCCTTCTTTGGTTAATTCTTTTATTGCACGTCGTATTGTGTTGGGGCTTAAATCTAACAGCTTTGAAAGAGCTATTATAGAAGGAAGTTTTGCTCCCGGGTAATAGTTGTCGGAAATCATTTTCTTTATACGTTGAACGGTTTTTTCATAATAGTAGTATGCCGTGGTTGCCGCAGGCGCAAAGATGGAGGTTTCTCTCGGCGGCTCAAATTTGTTTTCTGACGGCATTTTAGATATTATTGTTCCGTATCTGCCACGCAAAGTTACAAGAACACCATCATGTACCAGAAGGTTTATTGCATCATTTATTGTTTTAATTCCTGCGTTAAACATTTCTGCAAGCTCTTTGTTTGGAGGAAGTTTATCTGAAACTTTGCAGTTTTGTGTGATGTAGTTTTCAATATCCTTTTTAACTTTTTCAACGAGTGTTTCAAATTCTGCGCCGTCAAGCGTGAAGTTATTATTTTTTAGTATAAACTCATGTTTGCCTTTTTTCTCAATAATATTTTCGGTTGCTAATCCTTGAAGAGCACTTCTTATAGTGTTTAACGGAATATCAGTTATTTGTGCGAGTTTTCTTGTTGATGGCAGTATTTCTCCCGCTGAAAAGTTGTTATCTTTTATGTACCGTTTAATGTAGTCCATTGCGGCATCGCGTTTTGAAGTCAGTTTTCTGGCTTTATTACCGCCCGCATTTATGAAAGTTCCTTTTTTTTGTTTTGATGTTAAATATCCGCGATCCTCTACCGTTCTTATTGCATTTTGTACGGTTCCGAGACTTACGCCAAGCATATATGCTAGGTCGGATTTAGAAGGGATGAGGTCTTTATCCTGAATTTTATTCCTGTTTAGAGCACTTTCAATCCAGTTTATGAACCATTCTGCAATAGTTGATGTCTTGTCTGTATTTTTTAAATCAGGACAGGGTAAATCAATATCTTTTATACTTATTGCTTTTGTAACTAGTTTTTCTTTGTCCATTCAACACCGCCTTTAATTTTATATATAAATTATAAAAACAAACAAATTCTGATGTCCAGATTTATTACAAACTGTTACAAAAAGGCAATTTTTTTGTAAAAAAATACTTTATATATATGTAAGGGTTATAAAGATAGGAAAATGGAGGTTATACTATGAGTATATCAACAATCAAACTTGAGATGTTAAGACATGAACAAGAGGAAAAGATTGCACAAATTAAAGCTTTAGGTTATCAATCGGTTCCTATTAATGATTTGACGATGCGTCAAATTATGATGTATCTTGCAAATAATACACCGCGTTATTAGAAGAAGAAACGGGCTGCCGCAACTGCAGCGATAATGCCGGCAGCATCGGCGATAAGACCGGTAAGCAGTGCGTAACGGAATTTTGTGATGCCGACGGAACCGAAATATACGGATAGTACGTAGAATGTTGTTTCTGAACTTCCGACTATGATGGCTGCAAGCTTGACTGTATAAGAATCCGGATTAAGCCTTGATGCCAGTTCCGAGAAAAGCCCCAGCGCGGCTGAACCTGATAACGGGCGCGTGAGCACAACAGGCAGAACATCTGCTGGCATACCGATGTTTGCGGTAATTGAAGCAATGGGCGCCGTAATAAATTCAAGCAAGCCGGAGGCTCTGAATAAGGTTACAGCAAATATTATAGCGACAAGATAAGGTATAATTTTTATTGCAACATCAAATCCGTCTTTAGCTCCGTCTATAAAGTTTTCGTATACAGGCTGTTTTTTAACCATTCCCCAGGTAAGGATTATTAATATTAGCAGCGGCAGGATTAATGTTGAAATTTTATTCAGCATTGTTTAATCCTCCGTTGTTTTGAGGTCTCCAAAATTGTTCAAATATTTTTGCCGTTATTATTGCGATAATAAAAGCAAACGTTGTAACAATTAAGGTCGGCAGTATAATGTCAGCCGGATTTTTAGCGCCGCATCCCGCCAGTATTGCAATAACGGTTGCAGGGATAATTTGAAAACCTGCGGTATTCATTCCTAAGAACATACACATAGCATTTGAAGCGGATTTTTTATCTTTATTTATTTCCTGAAGCTCCTGCATTACTTTTAACCCTATCGGGGTTGCGGCATTTGTCAGTCCGAGTGCGTTTGCAGTAAGGCTCAAGGCTATATTTGTATTTGCGGGATTGTCGGCGGGAATATCTTTGAATAATATACGCGTTATAGGTGATATAAGTTTTGCAATTATTTTTACCATCCCTGATTTTTCCGCAACCCGCATTAGCCCCAGCCAGAAAGCCATAATGCCTATTAATGAGAAGGCTATTTTTACGGCTAGATTAACACTGTCAAACATCCCTTTTGATAATTCTTCAGTTCTCCCTGTTAATATTGCATAAATAATTGATAGTGCAATAAGAAAATAAAAAATATAGTTCATATCCTGATTATGCCACTATTTTTTATCCTAAACAAGTTAATTTTTGTATAGCAAAAAAAAGCAAACATTTCTGTTTGCCTGAAAGTACATATCCATATCAACAACTATGACAATAAAGCTGTTAGTATTGTATTCATAATATTTCCTTATTAAACTATAGTAAATCAAGTGCTATACTTGGTGTTTGGTTAGCAGTTACAAGTAGTGTTGATGCTGCTTGCTGCATTATTTGCGCTTGAATATAGTTTGTGGATTCGGTTGCTATATCTGCGTCTCTGATAGTTGAAACTGAAGAAGTTAAGTTTTCCGAAGCTACTTCAATAGCGGATAAAGCAGAATCCAAACGGTTTTGTATAGCACCTATTTGTGTAACCCTGCTTGCAACATTAGTAATCGCAGCATCGATTATAGAAAGCATATCCCAAGCATTAGTTCCGGCGTCTAGTCCTGCGCATTCTTGAGCAAGAACATCGATGTCTGTTCGCCCAATAAGAGCACTGGTTGTAGCCGCTTCGAATAAAAATGCTTCCATCGTGATTCTACTAGACTCATCACCGTAAATTCCTGCTTGTAGTCCTAAATCGCCGCCGATGGAGCCGTCCATTAGGTAAAAACCGTTATATTCGCAGGAGCTGGCAACACGGGTTATTTCATTGTATCTTGCCAAAATTTCTGCCTCAATAGCTTCTTTTGAGTCTGTACTGTAAGTGTCGTTAGCAGCCTGCATTGTCAGCTCTCTGATACGTTCAAGGTGATCATTGATTAAATCAAAGTTTTCTTCAAGTGTTGACAATAAGTCGTTACCGATTTGTGTGTTGTTGGATGCAACATCATAAGAGCTTAACTTAGTACCCATTGATGCTGCAATTGTGTACCCTGCTGCATCGTCCTTTGCGGTATTAATCCTGTATCCGCTTGCCATCCTGTTCATAGCTGTTTGCAGGCTGGATGTTGATGAGTCAAGGTATGTACGGCACCTCATTGCCATAGTGTTTGTAACAAGTGATAATGGCATACAATCTTCCTTTCATAGTTGTTAATCGGGTAAGCACACATTTACCTAGGGCAAATTTCTAATGAAAATTTGCTTTTGTTTGTTTTAATAGATATGTACTGATTTGTTGTTTGGTTTTGTAAATAAATTACACGAATGTAATCTAATTACATCAATAAAGATTTCTCCTTACTCTTTTCTTTGGATATGTGTAATATGTACCTACAACTTAAGTATGACATAAATATATATTATTTAAAGCTTTTTTATATAAAATTTTACAATTCTTAAATAATCTTAGTATTTCTTAATAATGTTTATTTGGCTAAAACGCTGTCATTACGCTATTAGGGCTGATTTTAAGATGCAAAATTTTTGCAAAAATTTTGCATCTTTTTTGTAAAAATTAAATAATTAATTATATATAACTAAAGTATGATTAATTTATTTTGATAATAATGTTATATTAATTTAAGAGGTATTTTGTAAAGATTTGTAAAGATTTTCTCAAAAACATTAAAGTTTTTCAAAAATGTGCCGTTAATATGAGTACAAGGTAAAACGAAAAAGGAGAAAAAGGAACAATGGCAAACAACATCAACGGAATTTTTGGTTACGGGTACGGCGTTAGATATTTAAATAACGGTCAACAAAACAAAGATTTAACAACAAAAACTAATGCGGAAGATCAAGCACCGGCAGAACAACCGCAACAAACTACAAATGTTGATCCAAATGAAGTATTAAACTTTCTTGCATCATCATCTGTAAAGGTTGAAACTCCGCAGGCTCCGGTAGTTGGTGATAATGCAGAAACTGCTGAAAGAGTCGAAGGATATATACAAAATTTTGAAATGATTTATTCAATTGTGTCACAAGAGTTTGGCGACGATGTTGCAAACACACTCTTGAACGATGACCAATTTGTTGATGCTCTTATGGCATAGTATAAAATTGTTTCTTTTTTTCTCTCATTTGAACCTGTTTAATGCAGCCTGCTTGGGCTGCATTTTATTTTTTGCAATAATAAAATAAAAGGAATGAAAGCGCAATCTTAAAGTTAATAAAAACGGACGGTTATTAAACAACCGTCCGTTTTATCTTGTTTCTTTTTAATTAAACAGCTTTTTGAACTTTACCGGCTCTCAGGCAGGAAGTACAAACTTTAATTCTCTTTGTTTCGCCGTTAATGATAGCCTTAACTTCTTGAAGGTTAGGATTTTGGCGTTTAACGATTTGCTTGTGTGAGAATGTAAGTTTTGCCGCTTTTAACGGAGTCTTTCCGCATACATCACATTGTTTAGACATAATCTTATTTCCTTTTCTAGTTATATTTCCGTGTAAAACTAATACCTGAGTGTTATCATAAAACAAACAGAATTAATTTTCAACATACTCTTTAAGACGTTTGCTGCGGTTCGGATGACGCAGTTTTCTTAAAGCCTTTGCTTCAATCTGTCTGATACGTTCTCTTGTTACGCCGAAGAGCTGTCCTACTTCTTCCAATGTTCTTTGACGTCCGTCATCCATACCGAATCTTAATCTTAAAACATCGCGTTCTCTCGGGGAGAGTGTGCATAAGATTTCTGCAAGGTCTTCTCTTAAGAGTTCTGATGCAACTGTTTTAATCGGTGCATCTGCTTCTCTGTCTTCAATAAAATCACCGAGCCTTGAATCTTCTTCTTTACCGATAGGTGTTTCAAGAGAGAGGGGTTCTTGAGCAATTTTAATGATTTCACGGAGTTTCGGGATAGAAACATTCATTTCCGCAGCAAGTTCTTCTTCGGTCGGTTTTCTTGAAAGTTCCTGAGCGAGACGTCTGGTAACTTTTTTGAGTTTGTTAATAGTTTCTACCATATGGACAGGAATACGGATTGTTCTTGCCTGATCGGCAATTGCTCTTGTAATAGCCTGTCAAGAGGCAATCA
>CALUTH010000060.1 GCA_944323635.1 Candidatus Gastranaerophilales bacterium | reverse complement strand
TAGGAAGGGGGTGGGGGGGAGGATAATGATTCTGGCATGGTGAGATAAGGACTACAGAGGGAATGAGAAGGGGGGAGGGGTAAATGAATGGAATAAGTTTTCACCCCTCTCCCTATGGGAGAGGGGCAGGGGGTGAGGGTTTTGCTCGGCGCCACACCCCTCATCCGCACGGCGACAACACCGTGCACCTTCTCCCCATATGGGAGAAGGTTTATTTTTCAGTATTGTAGGTTGGGCTTACAACTGTTATTATCCAGCGCGGCTTGTTTGTTTTGTTTATGATTTCATTTTTTGATGCGGTAAATCATAGATTTACCGCATCTTACAGACTATCATGCTAATAAAACACCGGCTGCGGATTTAAAATCCGCCGCCGGTGTTTTAACATAATAAACTTAATTCATGTTTTCCGTTAACAATTGTGTAACCAGTTTATCCAATTTTTTGGCTTCTTTTGTACCAAACTCTTCTTCAAGTAAAATAACTTCCAACTCCTTAACTATAGGAGAATCTTTACCATATCTTGAAGCGGTAAAATCTTTGAGAGCTTCTGTAGTATTTCTCATTAAATCTTGTTTTTCCGGATTCCACTCGGTAAGTAATTGTTCAAAGAAAGCATCACCTCTAGCCTTTTTAAAGGTATCGTTTAACATACCGATTAAAAAGCCCGATTTTCTGTCGCCGGAAGAGTCGATTTCCCTGCCGCGTGCTTCTTCATATCCGCGCAGGAACTCCAGTACATTATCAGCAGTAATTTTTTCCATATTTAACTTTATAACCTCTTCTTCCGCCTGCGTTGTTATTCCTAATAATCTCTTAGCAACATTAGCACCAATTTCTCTGGACTCTTTTATCTTTTCCGGTGTCAGATTACCGTCGTTAATACCGCTGTTAACATTATGAACCTCATTAACATTAACATTTTCCGATTTCGGATCAATTATTGTTTTATCTTTATACAGTTCATCAATTACCGTATCTGCTGTCTTTGATGTAACCTCCTCTTCAATTGGTACAGGGTTTCCTTTCTCATCATATTCTGTTCGTATACGACGAATTTCATTGCCATCAGTATCATAGTAAACTTTGTATAACGGACATTCCACACCATCACGTATCACTGTAGTAGAAACACTTTTAAGTTTTCCGTCACTGTCATAACCTACATAAGTACGACCGAAATTCAAATCCCTTGGAGATATTTCATCATAAAAACTGCCATCATCCTTGTAAATACGCATGATTTCCGGTGAATCAAAAGCACCTGAGCGGGGACTGGCACCCTGCGGCAGTGTACTTGGTTCCGGTTCATCCGCCTTTGTATTTTGTACCGGTGACGGCATTGTATACGTTTCACGTCCCATACTGGCTGTTTCTCTCACAAAACCATCCCCCACATTTCCCCAGTTTGCATTGTTATTCAAACCGCTCTGAATTTGAATATTACGCTCCTTACATGCAGCTTCCAACTGTTTTTCAGACATTGATGCAACTTTTTCGGGCGAAACACCGCCCCGCACCAATGCCTCTTTCATCATTTGCAACTTTTCCATAATACAAATTGCTCCTTTCTTTCATAAAAAATTTTGTACTAACAATTTGTATTAACGGCACCTTTTTTCAAAACTTTAGTCCATCCCACCACACCACATCATATCATATAGGGGATTATATCAAGGTTTCATACCCATGTAAATTCATCTTTACATTTTGTTACATTGGAAGATTTGTTAAGTTTTCGTTACAATTTTTTGGGGAGTTTTCCTCGTCAAGGGAGAATAGTATTTGTTTGTTTAAAAGTTTTTACCACCCCCTCACCCTTTATCCCTCTCCCGCAGGGCGTGTAATTGTCGGGCTAAAGCCCGACAATACCGAGAAAACAGCATTTAATGTAAACTTTTGTAACAAATATTTTAAAACACGCAATTTTGGAATACAGATGTACTTTATATATATGTAAGCGATAAATAATTAATAAAGCATACAACTCCAAACCTTTCATACAACCTACACACTAACCTTCTACACATGAGGAATTATTACAAAAGAATTCCAAACCTTTCTTTAAAGAGAGGTTTTTTTTTTGCGGTTTTAATCAACACTGCCGCCGTACAGTTCCATATCAGTATCGCAGTCAACAGTAAAGCCGTTTTCTTCTATATAATCGATAACCAGTTGTTTATATTCCTCAGGTATTTGGGAATTATTCAGCCGCCCCTGAATCTCGCAAACTTCACGCCCCAAAAGTCTTATACATAATTCAGGCTCGCCGTTTTTAACATAAATCCGGAACCCGAAATCCTGCAAATAAATCTCGCTCTTAACACCTTTAGTACACCAGGTTTTATATGAGAGTGTATTTAAAAGTTCCGCATTTTTTGAAGTATTATTATCCTCTGATGCCGAAGGAATAGTAATCCATCCGTCTTTAATCTCCGTTTCTTTGTCAATCGAAAAAAACATTGATTTTAAATGGCTTTTATAAACTTTTGATATATCAAATTTAAAATCCCGTTCAAGGGCAAGCGCACCTTCTACGTCCGCAAGCGTTTCTTCAAAAACCGTATTATTAAACAATGGCGGTAGAGCATCATTAGACGGCTTTAGATTTTTTAAAACAGACATTATTGCAACCAATCCGACCGCAGGAGAATAATTTTTCAACCCTTCCTGCCAGCCGCTAATCAAAACCTTTCTGCGTTCTTCCGTCTCTTTACTTTTTCCTGTCAGATTTTTTCCCGATTTTTTGTTTAATTTATCCGCCGCCCAGTTATAAAAGTCTTTCATCCCGTTAAACTTTTCTATAGGAGCCTTAAATTGCCGCATACAGGCGTAATCCAATCCTTCAAATTGTGAAGCTTTCATCGCGCCGAAAACAGGATTTTGCGTCTTAATCCGCGGGGTATATGCCGATATTTTTTCTATTTTCATTTCTTATTACAGGACAAGCCTTTCTGTTACTTCATTTTAATAGTTATATATTCAAAAACCTTGTACACAATCCCGGGGGCAAAGTGATATACACCGTTTGCCGGCGTAATTTTTAACATGGAATTCTTACTGTCTATTTCAGATACAACCGCAAGAAAGTCTTTATTTGCAGCCTTAAAAGTGATATACCCGCCGCGGGATTGAATTTCTCCAATATTGAAATTGTTTGCTTCAAGTGCCGCAAGCGTATACACAAGTAAGTCTTCTGCATTTAACTGAAATATTTTTACGCACGCATCAGATTCGATATCCGCAGGAGTAGTCAGAGAATTAACAGCCTGCCCATTCGGTGCTACCAGCTGCACAGGCGGCTGATATGCAGCGCCGCCTTTTGAGGGCTGTGATTTTGCCGTTTCCTGTGAAGCAGAAGATGTTTGAGTTGTATTATTCTCTTCCTTTACGGGAACAGCCTGAACCTTAACAGGCTCTTCTTTTGTATTTGCTGGTACCGCCTGAACTTTTACGGGGACAATATTTGCCGGTATATTTTCCTGCACACTGCCCGGTTTGGATAAATTAACAGCTTTTACCTCCGGAGTTTTGGTTTCAATCGGCGCAAGATTAACCGCTTTAACGGAGGGAATAACGCGCTGCCCCGCGTCTTCCGCAAATACAGGCAATACGCACCCGCTGATAATTAACAATAAAGAAAACAGTTTTATTCTTTCCATGTTGCCCCCGACGCTATATCTACTTCCAGTTTAACTTTAAGAGGCTGCCCGAGTTCCATTGACTCTTTTACAATTGTTGTAACATCTTCAAGTTCCGATTTGGGCACTTCAAAAATAAGTTCGTCGTGCACCTGCAAAACCATTTTTGTCTTGTAACCGCCATCCGTCAGACGTTTATCGGCTTCAATCATTGCCATTTTAATCAAATCCGCGGCACTTCCCTGAAGCGGCTGATTTATAGCCGCGCGCTGCGCAAATTCTCTTATCTGAAAATTAGAACTCCCGAGTTCCGCGCCCAGATAACGGCGTCTGCCATACATTGTCTCTACATACCCGTGTTCCGCAACAAATTCACGTTCATAATCCATATATTCATGAACTTTCGGGAAATGTTCAAAATATTTATCAATAAATTCCTGCGCCTCTGCCGGTTTTACCCCGATAGCTTTTGC
This sequence comes from Candidatus Gastranaerophilales bacterium, assembly GCA_944323635.1. Taxonomy (GTDB): domain Bacteria; phylum Cyanobacteriota; class Vampirovibrionia; order Gastranaerophilales; family Gastranaerophilaceae; genus CALUTH01. The sequence continues at coordinate 8,535 of CALUTH010000060.1, read as the reverse complement.
AAGTCCGTATTTGGACTGTCCATATACAATACCAAAGTTTACGGCTTTTGCTTTGCGCCGCATGTCTTTTGTAACCTCTTCGGGAGTAACCCCAAAAACTTTTGATGCGGTTTGTGTATGGACATCTATCCCTTCATTAAACGCCTTTATAAGATGTTCATCACCTGAAACATGCGCAAGGAGCCTTAATTCTATCTGTGAATAGTCCGCGGATAAAATCACGCTGTTTTCTTTATCCTCAGCGCAAAATGCGCTCCTGATTTTGTTGCCTTCCTCCGTTCGTATCGGAATATTCTGCAAATTCGGATTTGAAGAGGATAACCTGCCTGTAGCTGTAAGCGCCTGATTAAATGTTGTATGGACACGTCCGTCGCGTTTATCAACAAGGGTTGGCAGAACATCGGTATAAGTCGATTTAAGTTTACTGAATTTACGGTGCTGCAAAATATAGTCGCAAATCTCATTATCCTCCGCCAGCTCTTCCAGAACCTCCGCAGATGTTGTTCTTGATTTCTTTTTCTTGGATTTAATACCCAGTTTGTCATAAAGAATTTCCGCAACTTGCTTGGGCGAATTGATATTAAACGGGGTACCCGCCATCTGGTAAATAATATCTTCAAGTTCCGCAAGTTTTTCTCTCATATAAGAAGATAATTCTTCCAAGTACCCGGAATTAATTGCAACACCGGTATATTCCATCTTTGCAAGAACCATAGTGAGCGGAACTTCCACATCAACGACAAGTTTTTGTTCTTTATCCGTAAGGTTTTCACGCCAGTACTTTGCCAGTTCTTTAATCGTATACGCACAATCGGAGGCATAAACCCTGTCATCGACATTGGGCATGCCGCGCTCAAGCATAATATGGTTTATAAAGTCCAGCCCCTGCGCGTCTAATGAGTGATTCCTGTTCGGGTCGCTTACGTAACTTGCAAGAAGTACATCATAACTAAGCCCGCGATAAGTAACACCGCGTTCTAAAAGTGTTCTTATATCGGATTTTGCATCCCATGAAACTTTTTTAACCTTATCGGTTTCAATAAGCGGGCGGAGAATATCAAAGTATTCCGAACCAAAATAATAATTCTTATCGGCAGAAACCGCAAACCCCGTAAGTTCCTTTTTCTCTTCCGTATAAAGCGCCTTAAGCGCTATTTCTGCCGTATTCATTAACCCGGATACGGTTTTGCGGGCTGTGTCTTCGTCCTGTATAATTGTACAATCAAACCCAGTATCATTAACCGTTTCCTTCAACGCCTGCGTAAACAGGTTTTGCTGCACAGCCCCGCTGCCGTCATCCTGCTGCGGAGTAATCAGTATTTGATGTTCGGGGATTTGTTCACCTTCGCAGGGTGTGGAAGAATTGAATGCCGATAAAATTTTATTTATATTTTTTATAAAGCTGTAAAACTGCATTCCGCGCAAGAAGTCGGAAACCTTTTCCAACTCCGGCATCACAACGCATGCGGAATTAATATCAAAATCAATATCCACATCTCTTATGATTGTTGCAAGTTCTTTGCTTAATATTGCATCTTCCTTGCCGTTGCAAATCTTTTCTCTGACAGCCTTTTCAGGGATATTTTCACAATCCGCAAGTACCGCCTCAAGATTAGGATAACGGGACAAAAGTTTTTGCGCTGTCTTTTCCCCTATTCCTCTAATACCGGGAATATTATCGCTCGTATCCCCTCTAAGTCCCTTATAATCGGTTATCTGGTTAGGGTAAACTCCCAGTTTTGCATAAACCTGATTTTTATCATACTCAATAAGTTCACCTTTACTCGGGATAAGAACTTTTACATGCCCTTCATCATCAATCAACTGAAACGCGTCCTGATCGCCTGTAAGGATAAGCGTATTATTCCCCGACTCCGACGCAATCCTTGATATAGTACCGATTACATCATCAGCCTCAAAGCCCTCTTTTGTATAAATAGGAATATCAAACGCTTTAAGCCCCTCAACAATCAGCCCCATTTGAATACGCATAGCATCCGGCATAGTTTCACGGTTAGCCTTATACTGTTCGTACTTCTCAACCCTGAAAGTCTGTCTTCCCACATCAAAAGCTACCGCTATAAAATCAGGTTTAATCTTTAAAAGAAGGTCAAAAACAGCTTTAAAAAAGCCGTACACAGCCCAACTCGGAACATTCTGCGCAGTTTTCATCCCCGAGCGCTCCAGAGCAAAATACTGTCTGAATGCCAGCGAATGACCGTCTATTAAGATTAAAGTTTTTCTCATGCTATTTCCGCTTCACTCTTCTGCGGCAAAGGGATAAGCTCTGCCTGATTCATGTTCTCTACCATCTCTTTTGTAATGACATATTTGGTAACGTCATCTTTGCCCGGGATTTCGTACATAATATCAAGCATAAGCTCTTCAACAATAGACTTTAATGCACGTGCGCCGGTCTTACGTTTAATAGCTTTTTGCGCAATAAGGGTAATTGCATCGTCTTCAAACTCTAAATCAACGCCGTCCATTTTTAATAAACATTGATACTGTTTAATTACGGCGTTCTTAGGTTCGGTTAAAATCATCTTAAGCGTTTTTTCATCCAGCGCATCAAGAACTGCATAAACAGGAATACGACCGATAAATTCAGGGATTAAACCGAACTTAAGCAAATCTTCCGGCTGCAGTTTCTTAAGCAGCTTTGCCTGCTGCGCCTCTTTTTCAGCCTGTGTTGCAGGTGCCTTCGTGCCAAAGCCGATTGATGAACCTTCCTTAACACGGTGTTCAATAATTTTATCCAGATCAACAAATGCACCGCCCACAATAAACAGAATATTCTTGGTATCTATCTGTATAAATTCCTGATGCGGGTGTTTTCTGCCGCCTTGCGGAGGAACATTTGCAATAGTACCTTCAATCATCTTAAGCAGCGCCTGTTGAACGCCCTCACCCGAAACATCACGGGTAATAGATGTATTTTCGGATTTTCTTGCAATCTTATCAATTTCATCTATATAAATAATACCGCGTTCTGCTTTCTGTGCGTCATAATCCGCATTCTGATATAATCTCAGGAGGATATTCTCAACGTCATCGCCGACATACCCTGCTTCCGTTAAAGTTGTGGCATCAGCAACAGCAAAAGGAACATCCAGCATTTTTGCCAGTGTCTGTGCAAGCAGCGTCTTACCGCTCCCTGTAGGTCCTACAAGAAGGATATTTGATTTTTGGATTTCCACATCAGAGTTTTCTTTGTTGTGTAAAAGTCTCTTGTAGTGGTTATAAACAGCAACGGAAAGTACTTTCTTTGCGTCATCCTGTCCTACAATATGCTGATCAAGATATGCTTTAATTTCCTGCGGTTTTGGAATAGAAGCCGTGTCAACTTCGTGTTCTTCATTCTGTTTTTGTTCCGCGGGGTTTTTACCTTCAAAGAACTCTTCATCCAAAATTTCGTTACAGAGTTCTACACATTCGTCGCAAATATAAACGTCAGGACCCGCAATCAGTTTTTTTACCTGATCCTGGGTCTTGCCGCAAAACGAACATTTTAATCTGTCATTTGATGACATAATATTCTCCTATTACATAGAGTCTTTAGTAACGACCTTGTCAATCATACCGTACTCAAGAGCCTCTTGCGGGGTCATGATATAGTCTCTGTCGGTGTCTTTTTCGATTTTCTTTAATGATTGACCGGTGTTTGCCGCAAGAATTTCATTCAATGATTTTTTAATTCTTATAATTTCAGCCGCCTGAATTTCAATATCGGTAGCCTGACCTTGCGCGCCGCCTAAAGGCTGGTGGATAAGTACTCTTGAATGCGGAAGAGCCATTCTCTTGCCCTTCGCACCCGATGAAAGAAGGAATGCACCCATTGATGCAGCCTGCCCTAAACAGATTGTACAAACATCTGCTCTGATGTGCTGCATGGTGTCATAGATAGCAAAACCTGCAGTAACACTTCCGCCCGGGCTGTTGATATAAAGCATAATATCTTTTTCCGGGTTTTCACTGTCAAGCAGCAGCATTTGTGCAACGATTAAGTTTGCAACCATATCATCAATCGGCGTGCCTAAGAAAATAATTCTTTCTCTTAACAGACGTGAAAATATGTCAAACGATCTTTCACCGCGGCTTGATTGTTCAATTACAACAGGTATATAACTCATCTCTTTTTCCTTTCTTTCTACCAGATACATTATACATTATTTTTCAGATTTAAACAAACTTTATTGTATTGTTGGCTAATAAGAATTCTACAACTTTTTCCGTCAAAACCTGCTGCGAAATCTGGTTAAGCATTTGAGGATTGCTGCCCATTTCTTTAAGCATGGTTTTTGGATCCATATTGTATACTTGTGCCATTGAAGAAAGTTTTGCAGTAAAATCTGCCGGTTCAACTTTTACATTTTCAAGTTCTGCAATCTTGTTGATAATCATTGAACTCTTAATTCTGTATAATGCGTCTTCCTTAAGCTCTTTCATAATCTCATCATATCCGTGAGATTGAAGAGCCTGCTCCCATGTAAATCCCTGGAAAGCAAGTCTTTGTTTGTATTCTTCAAGCAGTGTATCTGCTTCTCTTTGAATCATTGAATCCTGAACATCAAGTTTGGTAGTTTCAATAATTTTATCCATCAAAGCTTTTTCAGAAGCTGCGCGGTCTGCGTTTGCTTTCTGGTTATCAAGATATTTTTGAATATCAGCTTTTAATTCATCCAAGGTTTTGAACGGACCTGCTTTTTGTGCAAATTCGTCATTCAATTCAGGAAGAATTCTTGTCTTAATTTCGTTAATCTTGCACTTGAACACTGCCGGTTTTCCTGCAAGTTCTTTTTGATGGTAATTTTCAGGGAAAGTTACATTGATTTCAAACTCTTCATTAAGCGGTCTGTCAACAAGCTGGTCTGCAAACCCCGGAATAAATCCCGAATTAGCCAGATCCATTGAATAATTTTTAGCATCACCATGCTCTATTTTATTACCGTCAACAAATCCTTCAAAATCAAATACAATTACATCGTCTTTTACTGAATTTCTGTCAACAACAAGTTCAAGTTTAGCAGCTTGCTTGCGCAGAGTTTCCAATTGTTCATCAACAGCATTTTCAGGCTGCTTCAAACCACCGACTTCAAGGGTTAAAGATTTGTAATCACCTAAAGTAATTTCCGGCATTAATTCAGCTTTTGCAGTAATTTTTAAATCTTCTCCGATTTTGAAATCATAAGACTCAACGTAAGGCTGAGTGGCAACATTAAGTTTATTTTCTTCAATTACCTGACTCATAATTTTAGGAAGTTCGCTTTCAAGCGCCTCATGTTTAATTCTGTCTTCGCCAATATTTTGTTCAACGATATTCCGCGGAGCTTTGCCTTTTCTAAATCCCGGAATATTAACGTATTGTGCCAATTTTTTACAAGCCTTATTATAAGCATCTACAGCATCTGCCGCAGGTATTTCTATATGAATTTTTACTACATTTTGTGGCTCTTTTTCGATTGTTGCTTTCATAATTTTTTCCTCTATTACTCCTTTTAATACCCAATTAGAGTACTACAAACATGTAATAAGTGCAACATGAACAGATTTTTTGTTTATCTCCCGGCGCATAAAAAACAAGAATTGCATAGGCTGTGTTCTCCGCTATCACATTATATTTATTAAAGATATTTTTTTCAAACATCAAAAACACCTTTTGTGACAGTCGTATTCATCCATGTATTATAATCCCGTAAACCTTCCGGCTGAATTAAATAAATCTTTTTATTAAAACTTACAAAATATTAAAACCTTAACACCAGTGTATAGAGTTCTTTTCAGTAAATAATGGGTTGGATAACTTTAATCCAACCCATTCTATCATTATTTTGCCATAAATTTTTGCTCAAAATCAAGATGTTGCCTAAACTCAGTCGGTGACATAAAAGGTAAATACACATCCCCGTTCTCATAAGCCTGTGCTTCCAAAGCGGCTAGTTCAGCCATTTTTGCCTCAACTTCATTGGCAGCAGAACCCGCTTTACGGTTTGACTGACGAATCATCTCAACACCGGCTCCGATTGGACCATTTGGCTTCAAAGCATTTCGGAAGTCGCCGGAGGAATAAAATCCTAATGCAGACAGAATAATTTTACCGGGATTAAATTTAGGCTCAACGGACAACCCCAGAGCTTTCATAAGCTGCTTAGTTTCTTTTTCATTCAGAACCTTCGCGCCGCCATTAGCTTTAATTATCTCATTTAATTTATTTTGAATATTTTTTAGTTCAGAAGAAGTAATTTCCCCACGTTCTGCCATTTCTCTCTCTTGTTTGGATAATTTTGTGTAGCTTATCTCATAATCACGCCCTGCTAACTTGCTTGCCACATATAAGTCACTAATTGTCAGACCCGCATCGTTCATTAACTTGTCAGCTTTTGCATCTGACAAACCGTCAAGTACATTAAAAAGAGCTGCTTGGGCAGTGCCTTCAACAATATTTCTTCTTACAAGCGCCCCGGCAATTTCATTATCCATAAACTGCTTTGCTGTTTTTGCCTCATCTTTTGTAATCTCACCCCTTTGCAGCAATCTTTGCAATTCATCATTAACAAAGCCTCTAATTTCTCTCTTTGACGATGCTCCCAAATTCCCGTAAATAACTTGTGCCGTTCTCGGGACCAGACCGTTTGCTCTCATCTCTTCATTGTTACCCATATAGACTCCTTTCGTGTTTATACTTTACTTAGTAAAATTTGCTTACATCCATGTAAAGTATTTTCTCCGAAAGTAATTGCTATTCACCCATCATATCATATCATATCATATCATATAGGGCATTATAGCTGGGTTTGCGCCAGTTGTAAATCCATCTTTACATTTCTTTACATTAAAATATTTGTTAATTTTTGTAAAAATAAAATCCATGTTTCATCAATTTTTAACCTTTAGCCGTTTTACACAAAAAAAGGAGGTTTATATGAATTTAATACCAGAAGCTACTGCACCGCAGTTCAAAGGATTGCTCGTAATACACGCGAAAGACGGACACGGAGGAGTTGCAACAACAGCCATTAATACAAAAGAAGTCACATCAATAAGCAACGATACTTATATTGATAAGAAACAACACGACAGAGACGACTATGACGACGACCGTGATGATGAGGATGATGATATCGAAATTGCTAACGGTGCATACATGACGTTAAACAACGGCTGCAGTGTTAAAGTCTTTGCTCCGATTAATAAAGTTATAGATGCTTACATCCATGCTTCCGAAGAAGGTGTAAGCGAAATAGACGCAAGATATCCCACACTTCTTCAGAAACCTTTATTCGGTTAAACCGGTCCTTTTATTTAGATACAAAAAACCGGCGGAATTAAATTCCGCCGGTTTTAATATGATTATTTCTTATTATTAACAGTACTCTTAATATGCAATTCTCTTAATTGTTGTATTGATGCTTCCCCGGGTGCGTCACTCATCAAGTCTTTTGCGCTCGCATTTTTCGGGAACGCAATTACATCACGTATTGAATCCGTACGGCACAACAGGGCAACAAGTCTGTCCAGACCGATTGCAAGCCCCGCATGCGGCGGTGTACCATATTGAAGTGCATTAACCATAAACCCGAATTTTTCTGCAGCTTCTTCTTCTGTTAATCCTAAAGCCTTAAATATTTTCTTTTGAACTTCTGACGAGTGAATTCTCACTGACCCGCCCCCAAGTTCAGTACCATTGTAAACGATATCATAAGCAATGGATTTAACATTGCCCAAATCACCGCTATCCAATTTACCCAAATCCTCAAGATTAGGAGAGGTAAACGGATGGTGCATTGCCATATATCTGCCTTCTTCCTCAGAGTATTCAAACATCGGGAAGTCTACAACCCAGAGAAGATTATGCTTGCTTTCATCCATCAGATTTAATGACTTCCCAAAATGAAGTCTTAATCTTCCCATAATGTCATAAACAAGTTTCGGTTTGTCTGCAACAAAGAAGATTATATCGCCTGCAACAGCGCCTGCTCTTTCCTGAATTTGTTTTGCCTGTTCTTCCGTAACAAACTTCAATACAGGAGACTTAGCAGAGCCGTCCTCTAAGTAAATAATATTTGCAAGAGCCTTGGCACCGAAAGATACAGCCAGTTTTGTAATATCATCAATATCTTTTCTTGAATACTTAGCACCGCCAGGTATCCTGATACCACGAACAATACCGCCGTTTTGAAGTGTCTTTTTAACAATTTCAAACTCAGACTGCAAAATAATATCGCCAATGTCAAAAAGTTCCAGCCCGAAGCGTGTATCCGGTTTATCAGAACCGTATCTGTCCATTGCTTCCTGCCACGGCATTTGAATAAACGGAGGTTTAATCTCAACACCCGCAGCCTTAAACGCTTCAACCAACAGTCCTTCAACCGTGCTGATAACATCCTGCTGTTCTACAAATGATAATTCCATATCAATCTGTGTAAATTCGGGCTGTCTGTCCGCCCTCAAGTCTTCGTCGCGGAAACATTTTGCAATTTGATAATACTTTTCAATACCGCCTACCATTAATAACTGTTTAAAGATTTGGGGCGA
>CALUTH010000059.1 GCA_944323635.1 Candidatus Gastranaerophilales bacterium | reverse complement strand
CTCTTCCGCAGGGCGAGGGGGAAATGGCGCTCGGACTGGGTTCGCTTTCGCTCACACGGCGCCCTACCGCAAATCCGCAAGTTCAGGGTGATAACATCGTACTCGCCCTTGCCAGGCAGATAAATCTGAAATATAAACGGCGGATTATGCCAAAAATTTTAATATTAACTTTTATGTATTTTCTATCTTGTATGCAAACCTTGTTTTGTATAAATAAAAAATTGTTTTTGATGCTATAAAAAATAATCTTAATATATTTGGGATTTTACCGTGTATTGTAAATTTTTTGTAATATTTCTTTGTGATTTTATGAAAATATGATACAATTTTTAAAAAAGGAGCTTTAAAAAGTTGATTAAAAAGACCTTTATCGCAAATCTATTAGTATTAGGCTTATTGCTCAGCGGATGTGTGTTTAATGAGAGAGCGTCGAAAAATATTCCGGCTGTTCAATCTTCTGTTGCGGCAGAAACAGAAGAAACAGAATTAACTACAGATACCCCGACCCAATCTGAAACAACAAATCAGGATATACAATCAACCCCCGATACCCCGGACAGGAGCGATTTATCCGGAAAGCATCCTATTGATATTGCCGAAGAAGAGTGTATAAATAAGGCTGAATCAACCGTTGCGATGTCAAAGTGTTCTTATGACGCGATGGATAAATGGTACAAAGAGATTGATGTGAATCTTATTAAGCTAAAAAATATCCTGTCAGAAGAAGATTATAAAAATCTTGAGGCCGCCCAGGCTAAGTGGGTAGCATATAAAGAAGCTCAAAACGAAGCAATAGTTGTAATCCAAAGTAAACAAGGAACAATGTTTCAAAATATTTATGTTGGATATCAAACTTATTTAGTTAAAGAGCGTGCTTTATTTTTACGAGACCTTTATAATACATTGGCAATCTAAAAAGCTCCCTAGTTGTAAATTAGTTTAAAGGAGATTTTTTATGTTTGATGATCAGTATTTTGAAACAATGTTGAATTTTGTATTGTTACGCGAAGGTGGTTATGTCAATGACCCTGATGATCCAGGCGGAGAGACTAATCACGGTATTACACATGAGGTTTACGACTCATACAGGAGGAGTAAAAAACTCCCTAAGAGGAGTGTTAAATATATAACTGATGATGAAGTTGTTGATATCTATTATAACAATTATTATAAAGCATCTGGCGCCGATAAAATTAAAAATCCGCGCCTTGCCATGGCTGTTTTTGACGCTTCTGTAAATATGGGTGTATCTGTTGCAAGAGAATTATTAAAAAAAAGCGATAATTCTTTTAAGAATTTTGAAAAATTACGTCTTGAAAGATACAATACATACGCAAAAAATCCCAAGCAAAGAAAATATTTAAAAGGTTGGAATAATAGAGTATTCCATCTGGGACAATTTGCTGAAGAGGCTTTACCGGAAGAACGCTCACCATATTTTAAAGCATCGGTTAGTATGGATGTGGATGAGGATGGTAACGTTTTGTATTACTATGATTGGAAAAATGATTTAGATGGTATAACCCGTGAGGAGTTAAAACAAAATTTCGGGAAGATGAAAGAGCAATTTATTCATGAACTTGGGCACCCTACCGGTGGTGCGGCTCCTACAGGATGTGTTGGAATGTATCCGGTCAGAGGATATACAAGAGCTGATGGAGTGAAAGTATCTCCATATATGCGTACTTGTGGCGCGAAGCACGCAGGAAAACGGGCAGCGAGTGAGAAATATTTTGGTTTAAAGTTGACTGATTTAAATAAAGATGAATTGGATGAACTCTTAGACGAAATAATGTAAACTCACCGGTATTATACAGTTACAATGCCTGATACTAATTCTATGTGATTTTATGGAGGAAGTTATTGTAAGAGTAGTTTGTTTTTACCGGAGTAAAATAAACTAAAAAACGGGACGGGATGTTTAATTCCGTCCCGTTTATAAATAAAGAAAAATTATATTGTTATTTATCCCTAGTCTTTAACTCCGCCGTTATCAATATTCAGGGTTTTTACAAGCGCTCTTATATCGCCTTTGAGTTTAAAGTACTCGGCAAATTTCGGGGTCGTTTTAATATTGAATGAGCGTCCGTTTTTGTCTCTGGTTTTGGAGATTAAACCTTTTTCAACCAGTTCTTTAACGTGTTCGTAGCAATCGCCGCCGCGCAATTCTTTTAAATCGGTTTGCCGGATGGGTTCTTTTAGCGCGATTACTGTCAAGGTCTTTAATACAGCGGGCTTAAGTTCTACGGGGCAGAGCTTTTCTACTATATCAAGGTGTTCGGTTTTAACCTGTAAGATATAGCCGTTTTCATCATCAATTTCAAGCGCGCCTTCGCGTGAAGAATAGTCCATAATCAATTCAAGAAGCGCCTCTTCAACTTTTGCAGGGTCTTCTTCCAGTATTTCCGCGATTTCTTCAATTTGTACCACGCGCGCGGTTATAAACAGTACCGCCTCAATCCGTGATTTCAGTTCTTCCATTTGAATTTCCTTTCACCACGTATAAATCCGAATAAAACTCATCCTGAACAAGCTCATAATCACTGTTTACTGTTAAGAATAAAAGCGAAATATAAGCATTGATTCTGTCCATGCCAAGGAGTGTGAGTTCGTTTAATTCTATTTTATCCTGACGGTTTAAAATCTCGCCAAGATTTGCTTTGAGCCGCTCAACCCCCTGCTCGATGTATTCATCGTGCGCCAGGTTTACAATATCATCCGCAGAAAAGCGCGAGTAGTTTCTAACCCTGCGCTTTGCGCGTTCGTGAGCATTTTTGAGTTTTTGCTTTTTATCAAGCATTTCGTAAAACTCTAATTGGCGGATTAAGTCGCGGAGGGTTACAACTCGGTTTCTGTTTAGTCTGACGCTTGTTCTGCGCTGGAGCACCTCGTCTATTGAAACAACATTGCTTGTAGGAATATCATCATCCTGTGAGTAATCAAGCTGTGTGTCGTCATCATATTCAAGATTGTATTGTTCGGGCTCTTCAAATTGTGTAATGTCAAGACCTTCAAGTATATTGGATTTTAGTCTTAACAGTATGGATGCAAAAAGGAGAGTTCTGCCCGTCAGCCTTAAGTTCTGGGATTTTGACTGGAATAAGTGGGTAAGGTATTTGTCCGTAACATCTATAATATCAATGTTCCACGGGTCTATTTTCCCTTGTTTTGCCATTGCAACAAGGATTTCAATACCGTCAACTTCTGCATCGGCATTTTGCGGGAGGTCTATTTGGTAATGTTCATACTCATTAATCATACTAGTCTCTCCACTTTACTCCGGTTACAAGAGAAATACCTTTTTCTTTTTGGGTGACACCAATAGTCCTATTAGCTGATTCTATCATAGGTTTCCTGTGAGAAACTACTATAAATTGCGTATCTTTTGACTGCTGCTGAACAATATGCGCAAGTTTTTCGACATTAATACCGTCAAGGCTTGCATCAACTTCGTCAAGTGCGTAGAAAGGTGCCGGCTGGTAGCGCTGAATGGCAAATACAAAAGCCAGTGCCGTAAGTGCTTTTTCACCGCCGGACATTGCTTCTAAGCGTTGTTTTTTCTTATCTCTCGGCTGTGCTTCAATAGTTAAACCGCCTTCAAACGGGTTTTCCATATCTTCTAAAATAAGTGTACCTTCACCGTCGGATAACTGGTGGAACGCTTCTTTGAAGTTCTCGTTGATATTGTTGTATGTTTTAAGGAAGGTTTCTTTCTTTAAATCTTCATATCCCTGCATACGTTCAAGAATTTGTTTACGTTCATTCGACAGTGTGTCCACCTGTTTCTGTGTTTCTTCCTGACGTGCGGTCGCTTTCTCGTATTCTTCTACCGCGCACATATTAACCGCACCAAGGTCATCCATTTTCTTTTGCAGTTTCTGGATTTGTGCGTTAATTTCATCAATACTCATTTCTGTCGGTTCAAGAGAATTAACTTCAACCCCCGCATCCTCAAGTTCTTTTCTTACTTCATCTAACATCGGCTCTAATTCTCTTCTGCGAGCCTTAAAAGATTCAATCTGTTCTGCGGTTTTTTCTATATCAGATGCTTTTATTTGTTTTTGAGTGTTTAAATCAATAAGCTGTGTATTGATTTCGTCACGCTGCTTGATAAGTTCGCCGAGTTTCTCGTTGATTTCTTTTATTTGTTCTTCAAGTTTTTCAAGCTGTTCTTTGATTGTTTCAATTTCAGACTGGAATGTTTTTTTATCGTTTTCAAGCGCCGCGTTGTTTTCGGTTGTGCGTTGAATATTGTCTTGCTGGGTTTTAATTGTGGTTTCAATAAACGCTATCATCTGATTGGCAGATGTAATGTCGTTGTTGGCGCCCATAAGGTTTGTATTTAACCGTTTAATCTCAAATTCTACCGCCTCTGTTTGTTCTTTGAGTTTTTTAAGTTCCTCGTTATTCATTAGTTTTTCAACATCTTCTATTTCCGTATTTTTAGCAGTAGTTTGTTCTGATATTGAAACCAGTTCTTCTTCCAGTTTATCAAGTTTTGCGGAAATCTGCGCGATTTTGGGTTCAGTATCTTTTATAATCTGTGTTTTTTCATCAATTGATGCCTGATTGGTCTCAAAATCTTTGTTCATGGACTTTAATTCAATCTGTGCTTTGTTGTACTCATTCATTGTTGCAGAGTATTCCGTGCGGATTTTATCAAGCTTTGTTTCAAGTTCCTGACGCTTAGAAATTAAAGATTTGTATTTTGACTTCATTTCTTCAAGACGTGCTTTAAATGTGCTCAATTCCTCATCGTCGTTTTGAGAGAATTTGAGCCTTGATTTTTGCAGTGAACCGCCCGTGATAGAGCCTGATTTTTCAAATATTTCACCCGCAAGCGTTACCATCCGGTATTTGCCCATAAGTTTGTGCGCTGTTGATTGGTCTTCTACAACAAGAGTGTCGCCGACCGCGTAATAAAACGCATTCAGGTACTCATCATCAAAGTCGATGAGGTTTATTGCAAAATCAATGACGCCTTTTTCTTTGGGAAGGTGAAGGCTTGACGGGGCTTTTACGATTTTGCTTAAGGGTATAAATGTTGCACGTCCTTTGCCGGAAGAATTAAGAAGTTCAATACATACAGACGCGACATGCGGGTCATCAACAACTATGTGCGTCATTCTGCCGCCAACTGCCACTTCAAGCGCGGTTGCGTACTCCTTATCAACTTTTCCGAGCTGCATAAGCGGAGCATGAACCCCTTGTATCTTTGCACTCATAATTGTATCAACAGGAATTGATGCGTTTGACTCGCGCGCTGATTGTCTGCTTAATTCTAACTTATAAATCTTTTTTTCTGCAGCCTGAATATTAAATTCCAGATCCTCAATCTCATTTTTAGTCTGGTCTAACTCTCTCATCCCGCCGCTCTGCGCAAGTTTGAGGTCTTCCATATCCTTACCCAGTTGTTCTATCATAAGCGCGTTTTTGTCTTTGTTTGATGAGTAGTCGTTTTTAAACGCGGTTAATTTTTCAAGCTGTTCTTTTGTTTCATTTAATAGACGTCTTAATGCGCTCAATTCTGCTTCAAGCGGAGCCTGTTTCTGGATAATGTTAGTTTCCCTGTCTTTTAAGGCTTCAAGTTCTTTCCTTAAATTATTTCGTTTTTCAAGGTGTTGTTCTGCTGTCTGGTCAAGCCCTGTCATGTCTTCAAGGATTTTCTTTAATTCTGCTTTGCGCTTATCAATATTCTCCTGAATGCCGAGAATTTCGTCCTCTTTTAGTTTAATCTGGAGTTTTGTATCCTTGATTTTCTTTTCCTGTGTCTCAATACCGTTCTTGAAGTTCTCAATTGATTTAAGCCCGTCTTGAATTTGTTTGTCTGCGTAAACTATTGCGGATTCTTTACGTGAAATATCGCCTTTCAGCTCTTCCGCTTTTTTCTTGATTTCAATCTGGTGCGCCTCGCCTTTTTCACGTACAAGCGTGCAGATTTTTTGATATTCTTCGTTGATAAGTCTCAGCCGTTCGTCCAAATCCTTTATTTGTACTTCTTCTTCTTTTTTCTTTTTGGTAAATTCAAGGATATTTTCGTGCGCTTTTTCGAGACTTTTTCTTATATCGAAGAATTTAACGGTTGTAACCTGACTTTCAAGCTTTGTTTTGTCATCTTTTAACTTTTGGTATTTTAACGCTACTTCGCGCTGTTCTTTGAGTTCTTCAATTCTTGCGTTGACTTCCGTCAAGATAAGTATGGCACGCTCAACGCGCTGTTCTACCGTGTCAAGTTCTCCCGTTGCCTGTTCTATCCGACGGTCAAAATCTGCGACACCGGCTATTTCGTCAATAATTTCGCGCCTGTCGCGGGAGGAACAGCTTATAATACTCTGCACATCGCCCTGCATTATTACGTTGTAACTGTTCGGGGTGATGTTAAATTTCTCCAGCTGCAGATGGATGTCGGAGAGAGAAACGATTTTGTCGTTAAGGTAATAAATACTGTTGTATCCCTGGGAGGATTTTCTGATTTTTCTTGCGACCGAAAACTCCGCGCCTTCGTTGTTTTCCGCAAAAGTGACTTTAACAAGGGCTTCGTTCTTTTTTGTGTATGTTGAGATAAAGTGGAATAGTTTTTCAGCACGAAGTTTACGGGACGTGGATAACCCGAGTGCAAACAGAATACTGTCAATTATGTTGCTTTTTCCTGAGCCGTTGGGACCTGAAATTGTTGTGAACCCGTCAAGCAGCGGAATATCTATTTTATTGGCAAACGACTTGAAATTGTCGATTTCCAGTTGCTTTATATACATAATCCTTCCCAAAATGCAGGCTGAAAAGCTATCCTGCCTTTATAATTACACAATAAAAAACAGTCTGTGTCAAATATATTAACATTCCGTAACCTGTATGACGTTTGTTTGATAGCCGCTAATTGGTTATTGTATTTATATTAACTTATGTAAACTATAAAATCATTAAAAAGATTAAGTAATAATGTAATTTGTGTTATATTGTGTAAACATGAAATACTTAAAAATTATTGTAGTTGGCTTGTTTGGGTTATATAGTTTGTTTTTTATAGCAGGAAGCTGTCTTGCTCCTGTTATGGCGGGTTTGGGAAATTATGAATTATCCGCAAAACTGACATCACTATATATGTATTCCTGCCACCAGAGGCCGGATAGAGGGTTTTGGATTTTAGGTTATCCTGTTGCGCTTTGCTGCCGATGCCTTGGGTTTTATGCGGGAGTGTTTTTATCTTCAATAGTTTTAATAATGAATAAATTTAAAATTCATCCTGTTGTGTTAGTAATTTTTATTTTATTTGTAATTGCGGATGTATTGTTAAATTTTGTTTGTAACATAAACACCGGTAATTATGTGCGCTTTTTTGCCGGTATTTTTATGGGGATTTTATTTATTGTTATATTAAATGTTATGTTTGGCAGAATTAAGAAAAGAAAGAGGTTGGATTAATGATTAAGAAAATTACATCTACAGTGCTACTAGCATCATTTATGTTTTTAACGGTATCGCCTTTATCGGCAGAAACGAAAGAAAATAAGGATTCTCTATATTATTTTTTGAAAACGACAGATAAAATTACTGCAAAGAATGTGTATCCTAATTTAATCGCAAGTGCGTATTCGGGGAGTAAGTCAGTATTACAGGCTCATACGCCGATATTAATTAAGTGCGAAGATACTATTACTACTAAAGACATTGTAACTGGCGGTACTGTAACCTTTTCTGTAGTATCTGATGTTAAAGATAATAATGGAAATGTTCTTATTAAAACAGGTTCTCCTGTAACAGCACAAATTTCATTTGCAAAGGATAAAGGTATGATTGGGCGTTCCGGAGAACTGACAATTTCTGATTTCCATGCAACAGCTGTAGACGGTACGTATGTTCCGCTTTCCGGAAGTGTTTCGGCAAAGCCGGATGATAAAATGACATTGTCAATTGTATTGAGCGTGCTTATTTGCCCATTATTTTTGCTTATGAAAGGTGAAGAAGCACAACTTCCTGCAGGAACACAAAAAACAGCATATACAATTACTGAAGTGTATATAAACCCTGTTAGGCTCTAATAAAATGTTTTAAACGGTGGCATGGCATAGCTGTGCTACCGTTATTAGTGTTAATAATTACAAATGTTTATCCAAGCGGTCATTTGTGACAATTTTTCAAGTTCCGGCAGTGTCAGTTTTATTGCGGAATTTTGGCTGCCGCATGCGGGATAAACTGTTTCAAAACGTTCAAGCGATTTATCAAGATATATTTTAACATTTTTGTTTTCAATACCGAACGGACAAACTCCGCCTATTACGTGTCCTGTAGCTTCAATGACTTCATCGGGGGAGAGCATTTTTGCTTTTATCCCGAAAGTTGATTTGAATTTTTTGTTATCAACTCTGGCATCACCTGCTGCCACTATCATAATAACACCGTCATGGCTTTTAAAAGTAAGGGTTTTTGCTATTCTCGCAGGCTCTACACCGAGTGCCTGCGCGGCAAGTGCTACGGTTGCGCTGGATTTCTCAAGCACGATTATATCGTTATCACGCCCGAATTGTTTTAAATACTCCCGTACTTTTTCAATTGACATACTTTCCCTCCAGTCTATATTAGACAATGAAATGTAGAGTGTGTCAATTTGTTTTAGATATTTGTTTCAGGCTGCAGAGTGATAAAAAAAATTATTTTGCCCCCTCCCCCCTCATTTACCCCTTTAACTCGCCCCCACTTGTAAAAAATGATTGTTTATGTCAAACTATTCTTATCCAACGGGCGTGAATTACGCCAAAAATAAAAAGGATGTGTATTAAAACTATGAAAACAAGAAACCAAAACAGATTCCGTCATCATCACCATCATTTGGGCTAGGCGCTAATGATGGAAAGTTTTTGTTTTGTAAGGTTTTCATAAATACTTTTTTCGTTAGCACCGACGCCCCAACCGTTGTTTGAGCGGTTCAAATAAAATGGTAGCAGCGAAAAGAGGAATAGAAAAATGTCATTAGTAAATATAATATCTGCAATCGGCAATAACTCATCAATTTATCCGCTAATAGTGCGTGACTGCGGGATAGAAATCCCTGCAAAAGTCGGCATGACTTATTATCAGAACCGTTCTGATAAATATATTGCATATCTTGGTGCAAGAGAACGGTTTGTTGATGAATATGCAGTTTCTGCGGTTTGGCTTGGCGGAGTGCCTTTGATAGGTAAAATTGCGGACTGGGCGATTAAGAAAAGCGGGTTTAATCCCGAAATCAGCAGCAAACTGTATAAGGAAGAGGAGTTTCAGGGGCTAAAATACAATATTGCAAAGTTTAAGGATAAAGCGCCTAAAGAAGTTGCGGAACTGGAAAAGGCGCTCAAAAATGCGGATAAATACCGCAGATGTCTTGCGGGCAAATTCCTTGCCCAGACTATTATCCCTGTAGCACTTATGGGCTGGGTAATTCCAAAAATGATTTTTAAATGGACTGCATATTCCAAACAGAAACACAACAGGCAATGCGCTGATAGGTTTGAAAAAGAACGCCCGCTTCAATCAAACGGTGATATTACTGCAGAAAAGAAGCAATCGCCCGCTTTTAAAGGAGTAAATGTCGGCTCGCTTGCAGAGTTAACAAACCTGCAAAAACTCATTATGATTGACGGCGGCTACGCTGCAGGGCGTGTTGCAACGGCTAGAAAACGAAATGAGGCGTATGATATAGCGTTTCGTATGTCCGGTATGATGTACCTTAACTATCTTTTCCCTAAGCAGTTGGAAAAGGCGTCTAACTTCCTGACGGAAAAGGCGCTCAAAACCAATATGGATTTGGATGTAAAACTCCTTGCAAATAATGAGTTTCTTGATTCCGTAAGACAGGGACAATTTGAACTTCCTAAAAGTGCAAAACCAAAAGATTTAATAGAATTTGTTGATAACAAGCCTGAGGCTATGTTTACAAAGTATGCAAACGAGTTCGGCAAAGTAAAAATGCTGAACGATAAAATCCGTGACCCGCGTGCCTATGTGGATTTTAAAGCCCTCGGACAGTTTAGAAACAGCATCCAAAACTTTATGGTAATGGCAAAGAGCGGTGCAACTGATATGGAACTTGTTAATAGCGTGGAAAAATTTGCTAAAAAAGCGAAAGGGGTAAAAACTGCGAATATTTTGGGAAATGTAATAATTACGTCGTCGCTGCTGGCATTCGGGCTGCCAAAGCTTCAATTTAAGTTCAGGGAGTGGATTACGGGTTCTAAACTGGAACCCGGGATTATAAATTAACAGCGGGGGTATGCACCCCCGTACCCGGCACCAAGTTTCTTTCTTTTTATTGCGATGTAAAAAGAAAGAAACTTGGATAAAGAAAGAAAAAACACGCTACCTAATACAGTCTCTAAACTCAACCTAAAACACATTAACTCACTTCGTTCAGACAGAATGTGTTTTGTTAATGTTTCGTTAAGAGACTGTAGAAAGGTTTTGTGTTAATTGTAACGGGGTTACGGTAGGACGGGACTTTTAAGCGCGTTGCCTCCTGCGCTGTTTTCCCTTTTGTGCTCCCCCTTTTAGCCGTTTAATTGGCTCATAACTTCATCAGCGAAGTTATCGCTGCGTTTTTCGAGCCCTTCACCGAGAACAAATCTGTCGAACTTAACGATGTTAAGTTTACCGCTGATTAATTGTTCAATAGTCATATCAGGGTTTTTAACAAACGGTTGTTCAAGAAGGCATCTGTGAGACATTAATTTATTAACTCTGCCTTCAACAATTTTTGCTCTGATTTGTTCAGGTTTATTTGCAAGGTCTTCTTTACCCATTTCAATTCTGGTTTCTTCTTCGATAACAGAAGCGGGGATGTTAGCTCTTGAAACAAATTCAGGAGCTGAAGATGCAATGTGGAGGCAAATATCTTTTGTAAGTTCTGCATCAGCCTTGTCTGTTTCTAAAAGAACACCAATTTTGCCGTTGTGGATGTAAGTTGCAACATTGCCTTCGTAGCGGACAAAACGTCTTACTGTGATTTTTTCGCCGATTGATGCGATTTTTTCTTTAAGGACATCGCTTATCAGCTTTCCGCATTTCGGGCAGGTTGTGTTTAATAATGCATCAACGTCAGCCGGATTTGATTCTGCAACGAGTTGTGCTAAACCGTTGGTAAGTTCTACAAATTCAGCATTCTTTGCAACGAAGTCTGTTTCGCAGTTGATTTCAATCATAGCGCCGCAAGAATCGTTAACATAAGAACCTACTCTGCCTTCTGCAGCAATTCTGCCCATTTTTTTGTCGGCAGATGCAATACCTTTTTGTCTTAAAAGTTCTGCTGCTTTTTCCATATCACCGTCAACTTCAACAAGTGCTTTTTTAGCATCCATCATACCTGCACCGGTTTTGTCGCGTAATTCTTTAACCATTGTAGCTGTAATGTTCATTTATTTTCTCCTTATTTAAAAACGGGATAAGGTTTGGTTTACAGCCGTATCTGTGTTGATTTGGCATTTTCCTTACCCCATCCCGTAAGTTATATTTTATACAGTAACTTCAACGCCTGCATCTTCCGGCTTAATAGATTCTAATTTAGCCTTGGTGTTAGCGTTGTTTTCTTTAAGCTGTTTACCTTCAAGAACTGCGTCAGCAAGTTTTGAAACGATAAGCTTAATAGAGCGGATTGCGTCATCATTACCCGGGATAACATAGTTGATTCCTGACGGATCAGCGTTTGTATCAGCAAGACAAATAACAGGGATATTGAGTTTGTTTGCTTCAGCGATGGCAATATCTTCTCTCTTTTGGTCTACAACAAAAATTAAATCAGGCAGACCTCTCATTTCTTTGATACCGCCTAATGTTTTGCTGAGTTTTTGGAGTTGTCTGTTAAGCTGTGCCTGTTCTTTTTTAGGTAATTTTTCAGCATGACCGCTTTCGATAAATTCTTCAAGTTCTCTTAATTTGTTTATTCTGCCGCGGATGGTTTCAAAGTTTGTTAACATACCGCCGAGCCATCTTCTGTTAACGTAGTATGCGCCAGAACGTTTTGCTTCTTCTGCAACAACGTCAGCTGCTTGTTTTTTAGTACCTACAAACAGAATGTTTTTATTTTTTGCAGCATAATCTCTTACTAATTCGTATGCTGAGTCTAATAAATCGGAAGTTTTTCTTAGATCAAGAATATAAATTCCGTTTCTTGCACCGTAAATATACGGTTTCATTTTTGGGTTCCAGAATTGTGTTTGGTGTCCGAAGTGAACGCCTGCTTCTAAAAGTTCAATAATTGATGCTACCGGCATCGTGTTTCTCCTTATAACTTGTGTATTGTACTACGGATTACAATGCTTCATCCTTATTTTGGGGACTAGGGCGAACCTATCAAGCCAGTGTAATCACAAGTATTGTAAAACAAACATATTTTTAATACAATCATGCCCCTGCTGAATTTGAGGTGTTTTGTGAAGTTTTGTGAACAAATCAACCCCCGCCCGAATTTCTAAGCTCACTGTCGTTCGCCAAGAAATTCTGCCCTCCGTCTTGGATTATTCGGGGTGGAGGAAAGTTCTTAGCTTTCCTCCACCTAACGGGCTGGGTTCGCTTACGCTCACACGGCGCCCTACCGAAAATTCGCAAGTTCAGGGCGACCAAGACTAACCGTTGCCCCCGCAGGAGAGGGATAAGAAATCATTATAGGTCGGACTTTAGTCCGACAATAATTCTTTATAACTTCTCAAGAACCCTTCAAATTGTAACGAAAACTTAACAAATCTTCCAATGTAACGAAATGTAAAGATGAATTTAAAAATGTCTGAAACCTTGATATAATCCCCTATATGATATGATATGATAT
>CALUTH010000058.1 GCA_944323635.1 Candidatus Gastranaerophilales bacterium | reverse complement strand
TATGTAAAGGTTTTAAACAAATATTTAAACGTTATAGCTGTTATATCAGGGCATTATCATTCAAATATTGAGCGGATGGAAGACGGAGTATACCAGATAGTTACCCCGAGTTTCCAACACAACGGGAGTTATAAACTAATAGATATTGACACGGATTCAGGTGCGGTTTATACAATTATTCTTGATGACAAATAAAAACACCGGATTTAATAATCCGGTGTTTTTTATAATCTTATGCGCTGTATACGCTAACCTGTTTTCGATCCCTTCTGTGAGTTTCAAACTTCACCTGACCGTCGATTAAAGCATATAAAGTATCATCGCTGCCAATTCCTACATTGTTACCCGGATGGAACTTCGTTCCTCTCTGGCGGACAATGATATTACCGGCTTTAACAAGTTCGCCGCCGAACTTTTTAACCCCGAGGCGCTTGGCTTCGGAATCTCTGCCGTTACGGGTTGACCCCATCCCTTTTTTATGTGCCATTGTTATATTCTCCTATAATTATTTAACTATGCTTCTGCAGATTCTGCTGCATCTGCTGATTTTGATTTTTGCGCGGTTGTTCTGATTTTGTTAATCATAACTCTACAAAAACCTTGTCTGTGACCTTGTTTTCTTCTATAGCCTTTTTTAGGTCTTTGTTTGAAAACAATAATTTTCTTTGCACGGTCATTTTTAAGAACAACACCTTCAACAGATGCGTTGCTTACATATGGTTGACCAACTTTTGATTTTTTACCGTTGACAAGCATAACGACTTTATCAAAAACTATTTTGGCATCTTTATCAGCACCGAGAAGCTCGACATCAACGTAGCGTCCTTCTTCAACTTTGTACTGCTTTCCGCCTGTTTCGACTATTGCGTACATAATAATTTCCTTTCTTTTGAGGAATCGTATCCGGTTAAGGATTTAAAAACGATTTACCTATCTACAATACTATTCATTATAATTATGTTCGGCTAAAAGTTTACTGTCAAGTATAGACGCATTTTTTGACAAAATTTTCTTAAAAATTGCGAAGACTTTGTTCTTTACTCTATAGCTATTATTAAATGGCACACTTTATCCTCTCCGTTTATTTACATTCCTATAAAAAAAGCCCCCAGTCCAGGGGCTTAGATTCCGAGAGTTATTTAATTTTTTATCGCTGTTAGAGCGACAAACTCTTCTCGATTTCGTAGATTTTGTATAAAAGACTGTCCAGCTGGTCTTTCATCCAGAGTGTATACAATTTGATGTTTTCTTGGAAACTATATGTTCCGGGCCAGTAATATCTGCACATTTTTCTATACTCCAAAAATATCAACAGTATAGTTAACGGCACATTTTTGAAAAACTTTAATGTTTTTGGATAAATCTTTACAAAAATTTACAAAATAAATCCATCGTATTAGGCAGTATGTGGTGATACTTATCTATAATTGGCTGAAATCTCGTTTCAAAAACGACATGATCGTTATCAACCGTTATCCACTCGGACTTTTCTACTCCGTAATGATAATCATTCATACCCTGTATACGGTGCTGGGTGTTATCTAATATGAAAAAATTATTCCGTCCTGCCGTATCATTATATTTCATATTCAAATCTATAAAATCGGGAATGTTCTCTTTTATTTCTTCAAGAGTGATTTTTTTATCAACTTTTCGATGTTCTATAAAGTCATAAATAGAAGCATTCAAGTTGTGGTTATAATATCTGAATGGTGCGGAATTTCGACAATAATTTCTGGTTAAATATGTGTCAATTTTACATAGAGTTCCAAGTGCACACGAGTCATCAAGACTTTTTCGTTCTAGCGGGGCAATTTTTATTATAAAATGCTCTCCGCCCGGTCCTAGTATCCCGAAAACATTTTTATCTGTTTTCCCGTCTGTAAAGTATTTAAATGTAAAAGTTGTTCCGTCAATAGTTACGGGGGGGATTTCCTGATATTTTTTATTAAGGTTTATATCCATATAATTATGAAGGTATTTTACAATTGCTTCAAACTTGCCGTGGTTTATTGTTTCCGGAACGTGACCGAGTTCAAAATCGCTATTTCTGTATATGTCACGGTGCTTGGCAAGTAAAACTTCTTCTTTCCAATCCGGTCTGATTTCAAGTAATTCGGAGATTGATTTTGCGTTTTCAAATCTTTTATCGATGTACTTTGTGTACGCTTGTTTATAAATATTATTGGGTATAAAAGAAAGGAAAATATCACTTCCGTACGGCAGTTTTTCTTCAAAATCCTTTAGAAAGTATTTCATATTTCTCGGTTCTTTTATAATACTGTCAATTAATTCATAACTAAGTTCGTCGTTTTTGAGTATGTAGCGGGTCAAACTGTCAAAAGCTTCTTTACTGGTTTCAATTTTAAGCAATGAATGTATTGCCGGTCGTCTGTCATTATTAATAAACCATTTATAGTCCTTTAATAGTTTTTCTATACTTGATGTGTTTATGCTGTGTCCGAAATGAACGGCACATAAACCCCGGGGCATAAGTTTATTAGAAGCGGCAGTAATACTGGCGGCATTTTGGGCTTTAATTATATTTGATTGTGTTCTTTTTTTTGTGTAAATATTGCTGTTTACTGACTGTACTTCCATAATCATGTCTCCGCAGGTATTAAGACTACTGAACTTTTGAAATTGCCTTTTGTCCTGCAAAATTGTTACAAAAGTTAATTATACTCATACAAAAATTTAAAACAATTCCCTTCAAGAGTAATATTTATTTTTTTAACTCCCAGAATTCAGGCTGCAAGATGACGAGGAACGGGATAATTTCCAATCGACCTATAAGCATATCAAGTATTAATAAAAGCTTTGTTACAGGTTTAAATGTACTTATACAGTCCGGGGTAAATCCGATGTTGCCTATCGCATTCAATGCGCTCAATGTTCCCAATTCCGCATCGTGTTCAAGTAATGTAATTATAATTGCCGAAAATATAAAAATCATAAAATAAAAGAACATAAATATTAAAACCTGTCCGATTACGTCTTTAGGAACAATCTGGTTATTTGATTTAACGTTTATAACGGCGTTTGGGTGGAAAATTCGGGTTATTTCTGTTTTTAGAAATTTAAATACAAGTACCCATCTTATAATCTTGATACCGCCGCTGGTAGAACTGGCACTTGCACCGGTAAACATTGCCAAGAACAAAAATACCTTAGCCCCGAGATTCCAACTTGTATAACTATCTATTGCAAATCCGTTTGAAGTCATTATAGAGATTACGCTGAATGCGCTATCCCGAACGATTTCTGCTAATGGTTGATGCATATAGAAATATCCGCAGATTACTACAGCTGCAGTTAGGAATAAAAAAATATTTATATAAACCTTAAATTCTTCATTATTGATTAAAGTTTTTATATTCCGCTTTGTATAAGCTTTCCATAGCAGGTTGAAATTTGTACCGCTTATAATCATAAATATAACAATTATCCATAAAGTCAGGCTTGTACATCTTGTAAAAAGATTAGCATCAACAACAAAGCCGCCGCAGGAGAGCGTTGACATTGATGTACATATGCTTTCAAACCAGGTCATTCCGGTAAGTTTTAGAAGGCAGGTTAAAATTAAAGTCAGTGTAAAGTAAATTTTATACATTGCACTTGCTGTTGACCTGATTCTAGGAGTGAGCATTTCTTCTCCCGGTCCGGGGCTTTCTGCAAAGAACATTTGTCGTCCTGCAACTGCAAATTGCGGTAAAATAGCAATAAATATGACAAGTATACCCAGCCCGCCGATCCCTTGAGACAGTGCTCGCCAGAAGTGCATAGCATGCGGGTAGTTATAATGTGTAAGGATAGTTGATCCGGTTGTTGTGATACCGGAAGTAGCTTCATAAAGTGCATCAATTGGTGATATACCGAAAAATAAAAAAGGTATTGATAAAATTACAGTTGATATAACCCAGCTTGTAACAACTATACCAAAACAATTTATTTTTCTTATATCATTGAGGTTCTGTATATTTCGACCTGCATTCCTTAAAAAAAAGTAGAGTATTGTTATAATTATTCCGGTATAAATAAAGGGTAAAATAGAGGTATTTTCTTTATAATATACAGCGACTGCAATCGGTAATATTAAGGTGAGCATAAAGAATTTTAGAATTTTTTTCAAGACAAACGCTAAGTAATCAAATCTCATACATTACACCTTAAAAAACTTTTTCAGTTCCTGCGAGTTGCTTCTTGTTGTAAATATTATAAGAGAATCCCCGCTCATAACGAGTGTGTTGCCTTTAGGAATTAAAATTTTGTTTTTGCGCTGAATAATTCCGATGATGGCTCCGGTTGGAAGCTGTAAATCCATAATCTTTTTGCCGTGAAATTTAGCCGGGGCGTCCAGTTCAAGAACTTCTCCCATCCCTTGTTCAACTGTAGCAAGAATGTCTACATCATTTTCATTAAGGTCGTTTCTGATTTCTTTTATAACAGCGATGTTAGAAGAAATTGCAACATCAATTCCTACTTTTTCAAATAATTGAACATTTGTATTAGTGGAAACTCTTGTAACAACGCGTTTAACTCCGGCTTGCTTTGCAAGCAGCGAGCAGAGAAGGTTTTTTTCGTCATTGTTTGTAACGCTGATTACAACATCAAAGTCTTCAATACCTTCTTCATTTAATAACTGTATATTTGTTCCGTCTCCGTTAATGATAAGTGTATGCTGCAGCTCTGAAGCAAGTAATTCACAACGCTTTTCGCTTTTTTCAAACACTTTGGTTTTGATTTTAAGCTTTTCAAGATTTTTTGCAAGCATCATACCAACGGTTCCTCCGCCAATTATTGCAGCATTCCTAACCAGTTCTTTTTCGTGAAAAAATCTGCCGGCAAGAATATCAAGGGAAGAGGGGGTTCCCATACAAATAACTTTATCATCTTTTTGTAGAACAGTGTCTCCATTAGGGATAAAAAGCTCGCACTGGCGGGTTACTCCAACAAGTAATGAATCGTCCGGAAAATTACAATCCTTGACTTTTTTGTCTGCAAGCAGCGAGTTTTCTTGAATTTTATATTCCAGCAAACGCGCTTTGCCTTCCGCAAAATGTTCCGCATCAAGAGCTTTTGCAACTGTAACTATTCTGAAAATTTCCTGCATTAACAGCTCTTCCGGCCATATAATGTAATCTATATCAAGGTCACAAAAGTATTCTGAGCCTTTTTTACATCCTATTGATGTGTGATACTCTTCTTTTGATATAAAGCAAATAGTTTTTACATCACTGATTTTTTTTGCAGTAAGGCAGGCAACAATGTTTGCTTCATCATAATCTGTGCATGCTATAAAAACATCTGCATCTTCGATTTGTGCTTCCTTTAAAGTCGGCAGACAGGTTCCGTTGCCGGCGACAAAGCCAATATCAAGTTTATTGAACGCATCAGTCCTGTTTTTCTCCTGATCAATCATAATTATATCGTGATCTTCAAAAAACTCTGCAGCGATTATACATCCGATTTCGTTTGCGCCGTAAATTATTATTTTCATTCCTAAATTATTCCGCAAGAGCGGGAATATGTCAAATATGCCAGAGAAAATTATAAATTGTTTTAAGTCCCGAAGTTGTCAATTTATAAATACTGTGTCATTAATTAAAAAATATGATAGTGTAAAAATGCGATAAAATGGAGGGCAAGTTTGAGAGGTCCCCTGTTTATTATGCGTGCGGGTGTGCTTTATCGTATACTTCTTTCAGGTGTTTTGTTGATACGTGGGTATAAATTTGTGTATTGGCGATACCGGCATGCCCGAGAAGTTCCTGAACAACCCTTAAGTCCGCACCGTTTTCAATCAGTCTGGTTGCAAAACTGTGTCGAAAAATGTGCGGTGTTACTTTCTTTTGTAATTCCAGTTCTTTTACCGTGTCATTTATTGCGTTTCTTATGCTTTTATTTTGAAGCCTGTATCCGGTGTTGTTGATGAAAAGTGGGGCGTTTTCATCGTTTGAAACTTTATAACCTGGAGCAATCAAGTTTCTTGCAGTATTAATATACTGAACAAGGTAATTTTTTGCGCGGTCAGAGATTAAGACAATTCTTTCTTTTGCGCCTTTACCCATTACTTTGATTTCGTTATTTTCAATATTTAAATCTCCGAAATTCAGTCCGCTTAATTCAGATACCCGCATTCCTGTAGCCCAGAGTAATTCCAGAATTACTCTGTTCCTGAAACCTGCCGGCGTGTCAATTTTAACGTGGTTTAAAATATTTTCTATTTCGTCGGTTGTCAAAAATTTGGGCAGCGGTTTGGGGCGTTTGGGGGCATTTAACGAAATTGCAGGGTTTGTGTCAACAATCCTTTCTCTGTACAGAAATTTATAAAATGTCCTTATTGCTGCTATTTTCCTTGCAAGTGTGGTTTTCTGATACTCAAAACGCTGTATAAAGTATATGTACTCTCTAAGTTTATTAAAATCAGCCTCCTGCGGCGGTGTATTGTCGAGCCAGAGCAGAAAACTCAATATATCAGAGACGTAAGCCCGTGTTGTGTGTTCAGAAAAGTTACGTTCCACATCAAGATATGTTTTAAAATCTTCAAGTAATTCTTTAGAACTGTTAAGCATTGTAAAAGTTTCTTTCTTCTTTAATATTACGCTATAGGCGTATTTTATTCAATAATTTTAACTAATGTTAATTTATGATTTTTGCAATTTAAAAAAGTATATACTAAAATAAACTTATTAAATTGTGGAGTATATTTATTAATGGATAAAAGAATACTGGCAGCATTACTGTTAATATTTATGGCAGGCGGAGTTATAACAGCAGCACCTGCAAAGAAACAGATAAAGCTTACCAAAAATGTAGCAGTTCAACCGAAAAAGAGTACGAAAAATACAATAACAAGCAAAAAGGAGCAGGCAGCGTATCTTCTTGAAAATTTGCGATATAAAGAAGCCCAGCCCGTAATTGAAGAATTGCTTGCTGCAAATATTAATGATTTAGATACAAATATTTACTATAACACCTTTTTGATTAATGCGTCCCGATTAAATGAGGCGCAGGATAATCTGGATGAATTACTGCAGAAAAATCCGAATAATTCTGATTTGCATTTTTTGCAGGGGCTGGTGTACCTCAAGCGTCCTGATTCTTCCGATATGAATTATCGAAAAAACTCTGAATACTATTACCAGAGCGGTATTGAAGAATTGCAAAAATCGATAGAATTGAATAAAAATAATTATAAGGCTTATAATGCTCTGGGTGTAGCCTTTTTATCCGCTGATAATTATGATGCAGCAGAAGAGAACTTCAAAGAGGCAATAAAACTTAAAACGGATTATGCAACTGCGTATGATAATCTGGGGACCCTATATTACCAGCAGGGAAATTACGAAATTGCGGAAAACCGTTTTAACGAGGCAATTGCAAGAAATCCTTATTGTTACACTGCTTATTACCACCTTGCAAGAATGAATGCTAAGGATGGTGAATACACGACGGCACTTGATATGTTAGAGAAATCTTTACTTATCAACCCTAACTTTGCATATGCGTACAATCTTGCAGGGGAAATTTATGCTGCACAGCAAAATGAAGCTGCTGCTATTGTAAATTACAAAAAAGCAATAGAATTACTGCCGGAGTTTACCACTCCTTATTTAAACCTTGCAAAATTATACGAAAATCGTGCTGATAACGAATTCGCACTGGAAAGTCTTAAAACAATTGCAGGCATGGATAAAAATACGGAGGCTATATGCCTTAAAATCGGAGATATAGAACTTGCAAAGGGCAGTTATGCTCAGGCTGAAAAGTATTATTCAGTTATAGGCAAGGACTCAAAACTTTATCCGGAGGCTTTAAAAGGGCTGGCTGATACGTACTGGGCAGAGGCTAAGGATATTATATCCAACAGTTCGGTTATTTCTGCCGAAAAGCTTTATCAGGCGCGTGAAAAGCTTGATGCGGCAATTGATATTAACCCTTCGGATGTAGAACTCAGACTTGCAAAGTTGAAACTTGATAAAATTATCGGGGTAGAACGTACGGATAAAGAGTTACAGGCTATTATAGCCTCAGAGCCGCATAATGTTGCAGAATATATCGTTAAAGGCGAGGCATTATGTGTTGAGGGTGAGTATGTCCTTGCAAAAGAGGAATATGAAAAGGCTTTGAAGACTGCAACCTCTCTTGATGAATATAAGTATCTTGCGGAATTTTTTACATTTAATAAAAATTATGATTTAGCACTGGATGCTTTAAATAAAGCAGAACTATTAAACCCTGTAGACAGGCAGGTTTTAGATAACAGGACCTATGTAAATAAGAAAATTTCAAAATCGGATGAGTACTACAAAGATGCAGTTTACTTTAAGAAAGAAGGCGATAAATTCTTTTCTAATAAGTATTTAAAACGCGCTGTTGAGGAGAATCCCGCTAATATAGACGCAAATAAACTTCTTGCAAAATATTATAAAAAGCATAAAAATCTTAAAGCTGAATGCGCATGTTACAAACAAATTTTAGCCGCATCTACAAATGAACGGGAAATAAAAAAATATACAAAGAAGGTTATTAAGCTGGAAAAGAAAATAAAACGTGCTGAAAACAAACAAAGTTTCTGGTCTCGTTTATTCGGGTAAAGGGTTGATATGAATATATTTGAATCTTTTGAAATGTTTTTTCGCGAGCCGCTGAGTATATTAAAATCAGGACTTATTCAGATAGTCGGGGTTGAGGCTGAAAATTTCTTTGCAAAAGATTCTTCCGTTCAGGTAAATTTTACTAAAAATAAAACCCAGATTACTGTTTTTAATAATACAAAATTGTTTAACCTTTTAAGTACGGCGACTGCAAGAAATGAGAAAAGAGTTGAGCAGCGCTCTGTTTTACAGAAAAAGAAACCGGAATTTTTACAGCTTTCAATGAGTGTGAGGAAACAGCATGGCTGATTTTGTATCAGGGAAGTTTGTGGTAAGTGCGGAAAAACTTTCTCAATGTCCTGTTTTTAATTTGCCGGAATTTGCGCTTCTCGGACGTTCTAATGTCGGAAAATCCAGTTTTATCAATAAACTCGCAAATAATAAAAAACTTGCAAAGACATCAAATACTCCTGGTAAAACCAGATTGATTAATTTTTTTAATATGTCTGATAAGTTTATTATTGCCGATCTACCGGGGTACGGTTATGCAAAAGTTTCAAGGCAGACGCAGGATGCGTGGCAAAAAAATCTTGAAGAGTATCTGCTAAAGCGTGAGGAAATCAAATCCCTGATACAATTTATTGATGCAAGACATGATATTCAAAAAAACGATATTCAAATGAGAGAATGGGTTAATGCGCATGCCCTGCCGGTTTTTACAATCATGACAAAAGTTGACTATATTAAACGTTCCGATATTAATAAGAAAATACAGAGAATAAAGCAGGAATTCGGAGGGGAAGTTCTGCCTTTTAGTTCTGTAGATAACTATTATGTAGATAATGTAACAGAATATATCTTTAAACTCTCCGGTTTTTAGTTTTTATGGTATACTAAAAAATAGATGTTCAAGGGAGAATATTATGTACACTTTTCAAACTAAAGCTGAGGTCACCCAGATTTCATTAACGGGTGCAAGGCTTATTGTTATATTAGGCGCACTTATGACGGCCCCGCGGGATTTACAGGATTTAAATAGCCTTATCTCGGAGTGTGGGCTGGTAGATAAAAACTATTCTAACGATACAATAAGGATTGCCCTTTCTACATTAAAGGCTGCAGGCTGTGATATATCACGCCCCTGTAAAGCGACTAATTTTAAGTATAAACTTTTGTCGCATCCGTTTACTCTCAATATAACAGATGAAGAGATAAATGCGCTCAAAACCCTTTATGCTAATATGACCAGAGGGGCAGATTATAAACTGGCAGTAAAGTTTGAAGAATTATTCAATACATTGTCAGGGCATGTTTTTAATGAAAAGACCTCGGCAGAATTAAGGAGCATAACTTCTTTTTGTAAAATAGATAAAGATGTGTATGACAGAATTCTTGCAGAGGACGGTAAAAATAATATTTTAACAATCACTTATGCGACTCCCGTAAAAAAACTCGGTACTAAAAAGTTTATATTCGGCAGAATCTTTTTAAAGAGTAATAAACTTTATGTTGAAGGTATTGATACGGAGACAAAAAATACGGTTTGCTATAATATGACCCGTATACGTGAAATTATTAATATAGAGCAGGGGCATAATGAGTATAAACCGGAGGTGTACAAACTTAAATACTTATTGAAAAATCCTGATAATCACACATTGCCGCAGGAGGCTAAAGTTCATAAGGGACAAAAAAATCAGGCAGAAGTAGAGATTGAGTTCACAAGTAAATTTTTTGCTGTTCAGCATATACTATCACTGGGTGCAGATTGTACAATTCTTGAGCCTGAAGATATTAAAAATGAAGTTATATCAAAATTAATGGAGTTAAGAAAAGTTTATGCTTAAAGTTAATATTTCATCATTGCGTGTATTGCAAATGTTACAATTGCTGTTTGAAAAAGATTATACGATGAATGAATTAATGGCAGCATTGAGCGAAGTATCGGGGGAAAGATGTTCAAATTTCCTTGTCAGTAAGTATATTAATACCTGCAGATTTTGCGGGATTGATATTCAGAAAATTGACGGCAAGTATACTCTTTTAAAACTTCCGTTCGGTATCGACTTTTCTGATGATGTTTTGAGTTTATTTGATGAAATTAAGAAATATTCATCAAAGATGCGTCTCGGTAAAAATGTAAGGGCTTATAATTCATTGCTTGCCAAAATTAACAAACGTTCGGATAGATATTATTCAAAAATAGAAACCCCTGAAGATGATAAAAACATTGAAAATTTTGAGTATGCGATGGAGAACGGCTGGAAAGTTAATATAAACTTTGTCGCTGACGGTAATAACAACCTGATTTTATGTGAACCTTTAGAGTTATCATCGGAAGGTGAGCATCTGGCGGTTGTTGTTAATTATAATGGGGACAGAAAGAAGATTTTGTATAAGGATATTACGGGTATTGTTGTCTCCAATGTTAAGTCATCGGGGAATATGCTTTCAACATCCGTAATATTTAAACTTGAAAATGCTCTTGCAAGACGTTATACCCTGAGACCTGAAGAAAAAGTTGTAGGTATAGAGGAAGACGGTTCAATTACTGTCCTTAACAAAACAGAGGATAAACAGTCTCTGTTAAACAGACTTTTGAAGTACGATACAATGTGTGAGATAATATCACCCAGATCATACAAAAAAGAAATGAAAAACATAATTGATACTGCTCTTGCAAATTATGGCAAATAGTTTAATTTCAACTATGCTTGTAGTATGATGTCTATTATACGGAGTAAATTATGGCTCATATAGTTATTGATGAAAACAGATGTAAATCTTGTTACTTATGTATTGCAGCTTGCCCCAAGGGGTTAATAAAAAAAAGTTCTCATGTTAATAAACTGGGGGAATACGCTGTAGAATTTTGTGATAAAAATAATGAGTGTATCGGGTGCGCAATGTGTGCAATGCGCTGTCCGGATTTAGCGATAACAGAGGTGCATAAATAGTATGACAAAAGAATTGATAAAAGGGAATTATGCAATTGCACAGGCAGCTCTTAATGCGGGTTGTGAATGCTATTTCGGGTATCCTATAACTCCTCAGACAGAAATTGGAGAATATTTGAGCTTAAAAATGCCGGAGGCAGGGCTTGCTTACGTTAGTGCAGAAAGTGAAGTTGCGGCAATTAATATGGTGCTTGGCGCTTGTTCTACCGGTGCAAGGGCTATGACTACATCTTCTTCCTGCGCGGTATCGCTTATGCAAGAAGCGCTTTCTTATGCTGCTTCAGACGAACTTCCTGTTGTTCTGGTAAATGTTATGAGGGCAGGTCCGGGGCTCGGGTCTATTTATCCGGCGCAGGGTGATTATTATCAGTCTGTTTACGGCGGCGGAAACGGTGATTACAGAATGGTTGTTTATGCTCCGTCTAATGTTCAGGAATGTATTGAACTTACTTATAAGGCTTTTTATACTGCACACAAGTATAGGACACCTGTAATTTTGCTTGCAGATGGTGTGTTGGGGCAAATGATGGAGCCTGCAGAATTTACGCAGTATCCTTATCCGTCGGTTGACAATTCAAGTTGGGCTTTGACCGGCGCAAAAGGCAGAGCTGGTAAGAAAATTTGTTCTTACGGACCGGATGAAGCAAAGCATATTCAGCATGTAAAAGATTTATTTGAAAAATATAAATTAATATCTGAACGTGAGGTTATGTATGAAGAGTATATGACTGAGGATGCTGATTTCTTACTTGTTGGTTTCGGCAGTTTGGCAAGGCACATTAAGGCTTCTGTAAAAGAGCTGCGTTCTAAAGGTATTAGGGCTGGCATGTTTAGACCCATTACATTGTTCCCGTTCCCGGAAAAAAGACTTTCAGAACTTGCAGGACAGTGCAAAGAGGTTATGACTGTAGAAATGAATATGGGACAAATGTTTACTGATGTACGTCTTGCGGTTAACGGAAAAACAAAAACGACGCTGCTTAATCTTCGTCCTGCCGGTGAATGGATGAGTGTTGATGAGATTACTGATGCGGTAGAAAAATCAAGGGAGAAGGTATATGCTGGTATTTGAAACTCCTAAAACATTTAAAAAAGATTTTAAATACTCTTTTTGCAAAGGGTGCGATCATGGTGTTGCAATAAGGTTGGTTGCAGAGCTTATAGACGAATTAGGCTTAAAGGAAAATACAATTCTTACTACTTCAATTGGTTGTTCTGTTACAATATATGATTTTCTTGACTTAGATTGTATAGAAGCTCCGCACGGGCGTGCTATGGCAGTTGCAACAGGTGTTAAACGTGCTAAACCTGATAAATTTGTTTTCACTTATCAGGGGGATGGGGATTTTGCGTCAATCGGATTGGCAGAATCTATGCACGCTGCGCTGCGTGGTGAATGTATTAGTGC
>CALUTH010000057.1 GCA_944323635.1 Candidatus Gastranaerophilales bacterium | reverse complement strand
CGTTTTGTCTTTTCATAAATGTGTACCTCTCTTACATTGTAGACTTTTATGCATCAAATTATGCATTATGGTGTATATATCGGCACATTTTATAAAAACTTTAATGTTTCGGGGTATATTGTTACAAAAATTTACAGAGGGGTAAAATATTTTAATACACCCTCTGCATAGTGAGCCATCAATGTTAGTGAAACAGCTACATAGCGGGTATTGTTTGAGGTACGAAGTACCGAGTTTGCCCGCTTGATGTTGAACTATACAATTGATGCGCGAACTCTGCACAGGGAAAGCCGAGCAAAGGCACGAGCGTAGCGAGAGATGTTGCACGCGTCAACAAAATGTTGAATTTTGTTGCAAGTGCAAGCGGTGCCGTTTATTGCGAGGTGTTGAGGTTTTGTGTCTCTTTTGCCGCCAAAAGAGACCCTGTCTGGAAGACCCGCCGGAGGCGATGATGAAATAACAAAATATTACGGGGTACGGGGGTGCATAGCCCCCGATAAAATAAATATTTAAAACATTTTTAGAGCTTTATACAACATAATGCATATTAGGGTGTATAAATCGGGGAAATGCAATACCGACCATTAATCTTGATATGATATAATCAAGCTATTATGAAAAAGATTTTATTAATATTAGGGATGATGTTGTTCTGCAGCGCAGTTTATGCAGGTCAGGATTTAAGGTTTATTTATATAAACGGTTCAAACGTGAACGATGAAAAGATGTATAAATGGTGGACGGAAAGTGTTGAGAAATTCCATCCGGTGCTCAAGAAAAAAGTCGAAAAAGATAAAAAAATAAAACACTGGGTATTCAAAGACGAAACCTTCACAGTGGAAGAAGAACCCGTACTATTTTACTGGGGAGACAAGAGCAAAGCGGATTTAGACTTTGTACAGGAATCCCTTTTATCGTCAAAAAATTTAAGTTCTTTTCTTGCGTACAAGTTCAGAGATGTACTGACAAAGTTTCTTCACGACGCAATCTGGGTTCAAAAATCCCACAATATGCGTCCGATATTAAATGAACTTAATGAAATTGTAAAAAACGAACACACACAGGGGCGGCAGTCAGTACTGTTCGGGTACTCAGCGGGAACATTTATTACTTTCCAATACTTACTCAACAAAGTACGTTATATAGACTTGATTGATCTTGCCAAAATTTACAGCAAAGATGAAACCGCTATCAAGTTTATAGAAGAGCATCCGCGTCAGAAAACCTGCCTGAACGCACTTGAAGACAGCGGACTTGCCGTCGTATCGGCGGATGACAAACTCGTATTTTTTAAAGACAGAAAACATTTTAAAGAAAGTTATGACAAACTGGATGAAACAACGGAACTTGTATGCGCCCCGAATAACAGTATAAAAGGGGTTATCAATTTTGCAAGTCCGCTTGTACTCTTCTATTCGGACATTTCAGACCCGAACGTCGAACTTACAAACTATAACAAATATCTTTTAAAACATATTTTTGAAAACGACATGTTTACCCTAAACATAAACTATCGTGAAGACCCGCTCGGGTTTCCGGCAATCAAAAATGCAACCTATGAGCAGCTTGCCGCAAAAACGGGTGTAAACATAACAAATCCGGAAGGTATGGTTTACGAAAACTCCGGAGTGTGGTCAGGACGCTCGTTTGCCTTTGCGCACACTTCCTACTATTCGGCAAGAAAGATTTTCCCGAGAGCGCTCAGGAAAAACCTTATTAACGGTTACAGGCTGCAATACGACGAAGAATACCGCGCAAAAGAGCTGAAAAAACTTGAAAAAGAATATGAACAATTGTAACGTTTAACCGGAATTCAGGCAATTTTGAGGGTTCATGTGTTTTAAATCCGTATGATTAAACTCGGAACAAGTGCAAAATTACCATATTCTATCTCCAGAGGCAGCGCAAAAGCACGGTTTAAAAACGCCGCTGAATATAATAACAAACTATTTAACAGCCTTAAAACGCATATATTCCTCAAGGAAATCCCATTTCCCGCTATGACGGCAGAAGTAAAAAAACTTGCAAATAATATCGACGTAAAAATCTATGAAAATTTTTTTCAAACATCGCAAATTCCCGCAAAAACAAAAATGCTCTTAAGACGGGACGGCGCTAGTACGGAATTATGCAGGTTTGATATTTTACTGCCCGCAAAGTATGAATACTCTAATTCATTAAACCCGAACGAAACGTACGTTGCATTCCACGAAACACGGCACCTCTTTGACCAGATTTTTATGCCCAAAATTACGCAGCGCACACTTATCGCCAACGAAAAACCGACAATAGATACTAAGTGGTTTATGCACTTTTACCACGACGTGTTTTACACGGTTAAACCCGCCAAATTACAGGATATTAAACAAAAACTTAACAATTATCTTGCCGCACACTCAGATTGTGACAAAGTAGATATTCTGCAATTACTCCGGTATCTTATGACAACCGAAAAACACGCTTTTGCGGACGGCTTGAAATTTCAGAAAAAAGCGGATAAAATCTTTGGCGGGAAAACAAAAGATGTTATTACGGCAGATGAATATAATTTCCCTAAAAAAATAAAGCTTGTTGAAAAAAAATTGAGAGAGGTATTAAATAAAATGCGGAAGGAGAACGCAAAACAAATCCAAAATCAATAATATTACCCGCCTGTACTGCCCGGGTGTTTATTGAATTTAGATTGAAGGTTTTATTTAATATTCCTATAAAAAGAAAGGAGCTTTTATGTTAGAAGAAAACAAACATACCCTGAAACACGCAATTATCACATTTATCGCGGCACTGCTCGGCGGATTTTTAGCTTTCTATGTAGTAATGGACATTACGCTTGCAAGAATGTTTGACCCGATGAGAGGGTTCAAGAAGGCGGAAAAAATGATTCAAAAACAGGCGCGCGAAATGCAAAGAATGGATAACGATATTTTCATGCCGGCGCCGATGCCGCTCCATCACTCGCTTATCAACATGGTTAAAGAAGACAACACCTACAAGTTTATTGTTGATTTGAAACAGTTTAACAACAACGACAAAAATATTGATGTAACGATTAACGGCGACACAATAAACATCAAAGGTGTTTTTGATAAGTCAAAAGGACATAAAGACACAATTGTAGAATTTTCTCAAACCTTTGCGCTCGGCTCAACAATCCTTAAAGACAAAGTAACAAAAGAACAAAAGGGTGATAAGTATATTATTACCGTTCCCGTGGAAAGTGAAGACTAAACCACACACAAAAAAAAGAAATGGGGCTTATATTTAAGCCCCGTTTTTTCATACTTTACCCATAAGAATTTGTATTGATAAACCTGATTATTAGTATTAAAACTAATACAGGTTCTTTTTGTAATCCTCTTTTCACGACGTACATTTATACCCGCCCTTAAATGATAGGGCATATCGTAATTTTTTACAATTGCCCGCGGGCAAAAAATAGCCCGATTTCGTCACAATTCGTTACAATTAGAGGACGTGCGGGAAATTGTTATTAATTATACAAGGCATGCAGGATTAGACAAAAAACATTGTATGAGATAAAATAAATTCGGGTGGTACCCGCGCGCCTCCGCCGCACACATGTTTTACGAGGGAATGAGACGGAAAGGAGGCAATTGCTATGGTTGACAAAGTAATAATGCTACTACTGGCATTCTCAATCGCAGTAATAGCATTAAACCTAAAACCGTAGGGTGCGAAGAAAGAGTCTTTGGTTATACACATCTGCAAAGGCTCTCGCCCTACATATTTATTATTTACCATGTTCAACCGTTTGTCAACCCCGCTTGCGGCGCGTAATACTGACAAATTTTATCGGGGGCTATGCACATCCGATAAAAAGTTATATTTTAGAGTTATTGATTCTTGTCCTGATATAATCAACGGTATCTTTAATAAGTTCCGGATGTTTTTCTAACAGGTTTTGAATATCCGCAATCGCTGTATTCTCCTCAGCGGTTAGTTTTGTCTCAAAAGTGAACAAATCTTTGGGAGTACAATTAAACACCTCGCAAAATTTTTGAATATTCTTTTCCGATGTAAACTTCTTGCCGCGCTCAATCTGAGAAATTCC
Source organism: Candidatus Gastranaerophilales bacterium (assembly GCA_944323635.1). GTDB lineage: Bacteria > Cyanobacteriota > Vampirovibrionia > Gastranaerophilales > Gastranaerophilaceae > CALUTH01. The sequence goes on along the minus strand of CALUTH010000057.1, from coordinate 9,075 downwards.
AATAAGTTTCAGCCCCATAATATCCGCCAGCCGCTGCTGCGTCCAGCCGTGTTTCTTCCGGAGTTCCGTAATCCTTGCGCCAAATAACTCTTTTAAAGACCTCTCCATATTATCTTTCTATAAAACGGTTAAGCACGTCGCATAAAAGTTCCAATTCCTCGGTGCTGCATGCCTGCAGGCGGGCAAACACTCTTTCGCGGCGTGCATCGTCAGTAATATCCGCCCCGCTCTCACCGGTAAGAAAAAGCTGGAACGGCTCAACCTCCAAAACATTACAGAGCCTTTCCATTTTGCTTAATGCTATAAAACTACGTCCTGTCTCTATAGGGCTTATAATCTTATCTCCAATATCAGCCAATTCCGCTAACTGCTCTTGGGTATACCCTTTTTTCAGTCTGTATTTTTTAACATTTTTACCAAAAATTTTTCTTATATCCATATCTAACTTATGTTATCATATTTTTTCGCAAGTTACACCTAAAAAATTATATATCACTGTAAAAAACACTTTTACCGTGGGTATCAAGCCCGCCGCTCGGCATAAGTCCCGAATAGCGCGCATAATCATCAATCTTGTTCAACCATTTTGTACTCTTGCCGACTTCGCCAAAATAATGGTAATAGAGTTCCGCACAGAACGCCTTTTCGCCGCCATGCTCTTTAAACATTTTAAACAAGTTCAGCATTGAATGCACACTCTCTTCCGGATGCTTAAGCGCCTCTCCCATACCCGTAAGCCCCGGGTGCGCTATTCCCATATAGCCGTATTTTTGCTGTTTAAAAAGGGTTATAAACTCTTCCATATCAATATAAGCAGGCTTAAGGGTATCCAACGCCGGTCTTGAATCATCCGCTATTGCCGATATTTCCTTAAAAATACCTTTCATCCGTTCGGGCAGAACCATTTTTGCCGCAGCCTCCTCCCTGGTTATCCCGAGGAGTTCAGCGGTATACTCATGAATAATATCCAGATACTGTCCCCAATCCTTCCCTTTATTATGGAAGCGGGATTCATTCAAATATTTTTCACCCGGGGAAAGGTAAGTTATTGAGGACGGCTGTATCCCTTTTGCCTCAAGCATCTTTTGGATTTCGGGATTGCGTTCAAAAAGTTCGGCAAACATTGTCCTGTAATAAACATAATCCCGCGTATGCCCATCCACATGCAAGATACCTTTGTCGATAGGCGCGCAAAGATATTTTGCTTCGTCATAAGAGAGTTTTGCGGCAGCCTCCGGATATACGGCAGAAAGGCGTTCGGAGGATTGTTTAATAATATCTTTTACAAGTTGTATTCTGCTTGCCTTTTTGGAATCAAGAAACGCGTTCAATTGTTCATCAAACGGATTTATCCCGTGAAGCAGCATGTGTATGGAAACAGGTTTTTTCATTTCGCGCTCAAGAAGTTTGTTTTCAACCGTAAGTTCACACCCCAGAACAACACGCAGGTTTCTGTATTTCCACGGGTCATCGCGGATGATATTTACTGCCTCTTTACACCCTTCAAGAGTGTCGTGGTCTGTAATTGCAATCGTGAACGGCGCGTATTTTGCTTTTGCATCAGGATTTTTTTTCAGGTTAGCGGCAACCGCATCCGCATATTCTGCAGACTGGTTCAAAAGCTCTGCAACGCTCATTCTGCCGTCCGAATGGGTTGTATGGATATGAAGATTTGCACGGTATTTCTGGCTGATTTTGCCGGACATATCAAACCCGTCTTTTACGGCAGTAACCAGTTCCGCCCCCGGAGAATAATGTACGGGGGAATCACTAAAGGCGTCTACAATAGACTTATACTCGGAGCCCCCGATAATCGGACGCAAACTTATAAAGTCTTTTTCTTTTCCGCCTATAGCTTTCATCAAATCTTTACGGTACGGAATATCATCCGCAAAGTCTTTAAGATGACCTTTAAAAAAACTAATATCTTTTACGCCCAGTAATTGATTAACGGCACCGGTATATTTTCCTCTGCCGCCGTGGTATGCCCAGAAAATCCCGCCGATAACAAGAGAGGCTGCGCCGGCTTCAAGATAAGTCTTATTTTTTACGGCAAACTCCCTGCAGCGCTCTTTACGCTCAGCCGTTTTGTCAGACTTGGTCTGTGCAGATTTATATGAAATTTTATTCCCGCTAACAGCAGATATTTTCACATAACCCCCTTTAGCAATAGTTAATATTTAAGTTTTTGTATTAACGGCTCAAACAAATCCGGACCGCCCCTTGAAAAATACTCCCTGAATTCCTGTGTAAAATCGGTGTTGTTTGCACAACTTGACTCTATTAATGTTTTCACAAAACGATACTGCTTATCAACCTCCCATTGGGGGAAATCTGTTTGGAGTTTTTCCCGCGCAAGACGTTTAGGCTTCATATCGTTATGATTTTTAAGCGCTCTCAACTGCGACAAATTTGTAAGATTAAACGTAACGCTGTTTTTAAGTATTGAATAATCCATTTTACCAAATTTTGTAAAATAAACCCCGTCTCGCATGGTTTCGATTACAAACCCGATGTTTTTCATCATTTCCTTATCAGGTTCTTTAAACTTATTGCCGTACGATAATCCCGGGAATTGCTCGCACAGTTTTATATAAAATTCATTCGCCTCAATATAATCTTTTTTATATTCTACTTGCAAAGCTTTATATCTGGCATACGCAGTTGTAGGAATTTCAAAAAACTGAGCAATCTGTGTACGTTTCAAAAGAGTATTTTCATCAGTTTTGCTCTTCTTAATATTAAGCCGCATACATGCTTCATCCGCCTTGCCCAGAAGGGATTTAAACTGTGCAGCCGTATACACCTGAGGGAAGGCAGCAGCATCGTGATTATAACTAAGTATTCTCTGGTCAGTATTATCCCATAGTTTCCACTTAAAATTTTTCACACAAACATCATCATCAATACCAACCTTACCTCTTCCTCTTATAATTACATAAGCCTTGTCAAGGTCGCTTCCCGGAAGAGCTTTATGTCTGCCGACAGAACAAACACCATCATAGCCTGCCTGTATAACATCATAATAATGACGTCCTTCGTTGCCATAAGATTTATTAAGGATTTCCGATGCCGTCATCAATGCTTCCACAAACTTAATCTTAATATTTTCCGACACCTTGTATAAATCAGGGAAACCTGTAAGTTCTTTATAGTACTCAATAAACTTTTTTTTCTCTTCAGGCGCTTTGACTAAATCAAGGAAAGACAGGTTGTGTTGTCTTATCTCTGAATTACGGGAAAAATTATAAATATCATCACCGATGTCAAGGTAGTTACCGAGTTTAAATTTCTCATAAACTCTTATTGCGTCCTTTGCAAGTATTTCACCTTTTTCGGGAATTTTCATCAAAGAAAAATCAATCTTATACGGCGCCCCGCGGAAATTTACCCGGCTGTTCCCCGCAGTATTTATCAGATCTGCATTTACCCCTTCATTTACCCCTTCATTTACCCCCGCACTTACTCCAGCAAAACGCACGAATTCATCCGGCGGCATAACTCCTGCAACGGCATGTCCGGTATTTTTTATTCTAAAATTATACCCTTTGGGCATTTTCAGATTTACGGGCGTTATTGCTAACATCTATACACCATTAGATTACGTTTATATTAAACCACTAAATACTTTTTTTTGCTATTCTCCGTGTATTTATTTACATAAGTTAACCTTTTGTACAATGTTCCCCATACCCTTACCCGTTAATCCTGCACAATCGTCAGCCATGTATATATCCATCCCACCGCCTGCTGTATAAAATAGGCTGTTGAAAAACTGAAAAATTCTCCTGCACTCGAACGCTATCAAATCAGGCTATCCTATACACTGTCTGTCTTCCACCCACTTCGAAAACAAAATTGACAAACCTTCCTCAATTTGTCAATTTTGTTTTTCTCGCGCACTTTTTATGTAACAATTTCTTAACAATTCTCGTTTTAATAGCAAAAAAATTTTAGTTTCCGGTTTATATTAAACGGGGGTAGTCAAGCCTCTAAAAAAAATGTATAATGCTTTAGTGCTATAAGAGGTAATAAACATGAGTGAATTAAACGGAACAAATTTAAATAATTTTAATCCTATCGGCAATAAAAATATTATGCCGAAGTCACCTGATGTGAAACCGTCTATAGAAGAGCCTAAAGCGGAACAGGATAAAATAAACGATTTTTCTAACCCGCATGCGGAAATTATCGGGCGCTCTATGCTTTCTGTCGAACATGACAGCACCAAGAATGACCTTGATGCTCTTCTTGAAAACCCGCAGATTGCGGAGAATTCAAACAAACTCTTTGAGTTTGCGTACGAACAGGCGCTCCAAACGGGAGAAGCAAACCCTTATGAAGAGGCTGCATCATTCTCAACCACACAGATGTAAAAAAAATATTTTTCATACAAAAGCGGCGGGGAAACACCCCGCCGTTTTTGATAATTAAAATCCTTTATACAAATCCTCAAGATTAATAAAGTTTTGCTGTGCGTTAGCGTCTAATTCCCGCACAAAATTATTTGCTTGAATCTGACGATTTGTCAAATAGCCAAGATTCGGATTATACCACGCTCTACCGCCAGAAATTCCCAACTGTGGATAATCGGGAAAATCTTTTGCATCATGCGGAAAACGTTCCCGCTCCATTGCCGCTGTCTCATCAAATACGGTTACTCTGCCTCGTGTACTGTTAGTATACAAATTACTTCCGCCAGCACCCCTTTCAAGAGAATTTTGACCGTCATTGTAATACTGTCTTGAAATATGTTCTTTATGGTTTGAGCCGTCAGGATTTTTCCAATTATCGTAGGATTTCACATAGTCTACTTGAGTATAATTTCCTTTTTTTGCAACAATATAAGGTGTATCACTGCCGACCTGCTTCATATAAATCATATCGGCCTTACCGCCGTAAACCCATTCTTTATGAAGCAAACCCAAATCCTGTGTTTTGGCAAGAACCTTACCGGACTCAGGGTCGGTAAATACTCTTTCCACCGTGCCATCCGCAAGTTTTGTTTCTTTTACCGCAAGTTCGTTAATATTTCTGTTAAGCGCTTTTGAGATATTAATTCTCGGTTGTTTTGCTTTCAACTCTGCGGCTGCCTTTTCTGCTGCCTCTTTTGCCGCAAGTGCTTCCGCCTCTGCCTTTTTTGCCGCATCCACAACAGCCTGTTCTTTTGCCTGAACAGCCTTTGTATAATTGGTAGATGCACCGTCGGCAAATTGGTGATAATTATTATGTCTGTCAAGTGAATGTTTGATGTATCTGCTTTCGTCAGGATTTTTAAGCATATCAGAAGCAGAGCTATTCAACGGATATTCATCATAAACCCTGTCCTGTACGGCTTTGTGGTTAATATGTGTTTCATTGCCTGTATTTTTGTGATAAGTGAGTTCTTTATGCTCCAGCCCTGTCTTGGGATTATACTCTTTAGTAAGTTTTGTTTCAACAGAATGACACCAGTATTTTGTATCTTTCTTTTCAACGGTTATTTTATCACCACCCCAGATACTTCCGCCGTTTTCGCGGGTAATTGTTTTGGTGCGCCAGAGAGGGTTATCGCCGCCCGTAATTGTCATTTTGATTGTTCCGTCCGGCATTCTTTCAAGAGTGGCAAGAGCATCTTTACCGTTTCTTGTGATTTCTCTTTCCATTTTTACAATTCCGGTTGTGGAGTCTGTCATAACCCTTGTCATACGCTGCGGAGCCTGCGGAATTTGACGTACTGCCTGCTTTGAATACCTTTTCAATATATTTTTCATCAATCCGAGTCCGACCTTAAGTCCCATAATTAATTCCCCTTAATATTATTCCCTTACTAATACTAAGTAGTGCGGGTAAAAAAAATTGCTATCCGTTATTAAGGATTTTTACAAAACTTAAGATTATTTTACCAATAACAACTGAGTTTACTAAAAAACATGTACGCTAACACTATTCAGCAATACCGAGTTTGCGAAACAGATTTGCAAGGGTAGTATTTGTATTAAGAAACTCCTGCTTATTCATCTTTTGGAACACTCCGGGCGTCCAACTGTTATGAAGAAGAATAATCAACGATGAATGCTTAAGAACAAAATCAGAATAATCATTATCAAAATAAAATTGTCTGTATACTTTAACGTTCTTCTGATTTATATTATTCTCCCTTTGCCACGTACATTCAGGACGAACGCCAATTTCTTCCGCGCTCAGAGTAATAAGTTTATCCGGCGCCGCTTTTACAAGGTACTTATTTAAGATAGAATTACCGAGAAAATTCCAGGACTGCATACGTTTTGCCAGCCCGAACCTAAACACCCGAGCAAACTTATAACAGGGTGATAAACTAAACTTATTATAAAGTTTAAGTTTTGTTTTAACCCCCTTTTCCCAGAACTTAAGAATCCGAGCGTTCGGTTTTGCACAAAGAAACGAAATATATCTGTTTATGAGTGTAAGTTCGGCTCCGTTAGAAAAAAGTTTTTCTACGTTGGGAGACATAATAATGGTATCAGTATCCAGCCATATTCCACCATGCTGCCTTAATACCGCACACCGCACGGCATCCGCAATTTTTGGGAACGAAAACTCCTTATACAATATTCCGTCATAACACTCACTGCCAATCCACTCTGAAAGATTTGAATAATCAAGGATAATAATTTCATACTCCGGCAGAAAGCGTTTCCATGTTTCAATACACAATTTTATATATGCCGGCATACTATCTGCAGGCTCCCAGAATGTAAAAATTCTCTTTGGTGTATTTTGTAAACTCATCATTATATACCATTCAACAATGTAAATATACCATATTTAGATACGTTTCTGCAACTTTTAACCGTTCTTCTGATTTTTTTTAGTATGCAATGCATGATGAATACTAAATTTTAAGTCATCTATAGTATTGACACCCCGCATTTTTTATGATATAAAGTAGGTGGGGTAAATGTATATTTTTGAGTCTTGCACACTTGCAAGACTTTCCTTTTGTTTACTTGTATATTGCGCTTTCCCGTGTATAATATTCCTTGATATATGGGAGGTATTTTTATGATTAATGTTGCTGTATGCGGTTCGTCCGGCAAAATGGGGAAAGAGGTCGTTAAAGCCGTATCCAATGCCGAAAATCTCAACCTTACGGCTAAAATAGATATAAACGGCGGCGATTTTACAACAATCAAAGATGCAAAAGCTGCCATGCCTATTGATGTTCTGGTTGATTTCACCCAGCCGAAATCTATTTATGAAAATGCTCTTTTCTGTCTGAATAACGGCATCAAACCCGTTATCGGCACAACAGGCTTAAAAGATGAAGAAATCGCAGAACTCGAAAAACTCACTAAATCAAAAAATACCGGATGCTTAATCGCACCCAACTTTTCTACGGGCGCAGTATTAATGATGATGTTTGCTAAAAAAGCGGCAGAATACTTTGATAACGCAGAAATCATAGAACTGCACCACAACCAGAAAAAAGACGCACCGTCAGGTACCGCAATTAAGACAGCGCTTATGATGTCCGGGGCAAAAAAATGTTTCACAACCGGCAACTGCCCCGAAACCGAAACAATAAAAGGCGCAAGGGGCGGCGAATCTTATGCAAATGTTCATATACATTCAGTCAGGATGCCCGGTTATATTGCTTCGCAGGAAGTAATCTTTGGAGAAGAAGGACAAATCTTCAAACTCCGCCACGACTCGATGAACAGAGAGTGCTATATGAAAGGCGTTCTGCTTGCAATTAATTATATTAGCAGTCATAATGAGTTTATCTACGGGCTCGAAAAAATAATGTAGGGAATTAAGGAAAGGAATTAAAATTCAAAAACAAAACATAGCAATAATGAGTGCAACAGGGGTTGTAGGAAGAGAAATCTTAAAGATTTCCGAAGAGTTAAATGTACAATTCAATGAAATAAAGTTTTTATCCTCAGCCAAAAGCGCGGGAACAAAAATCGAGTTTAAAGGCAAAACCTACACCGTAGAAGAAGCAACACCGGACTCATTCAACAATGTAGATATTGTTATGGCATCCGCAGGCGGTTCAACAAGCCAGAAATTCGCCCCTGAAATTGTCAAACGCGGCGGGCTTATCATAGACAACTCAAGCGCATTTCGTATGGACAAAGATGTTCCGCTGGTTATTGCTAACGTTAACGACGATGACCTTAAACTCCACAAAGGCATTATCGCAAACCCTAACTGCTCAACATCGCAATTAATGCTTGTTTTAAAACCGCTGCATGACAGGTTCACAATCAAAAGGCTTATTGTATCAACCTATCAGGCTGTAAGCGGCGCAGGGCTTGCGGCAATTAACGAGCTTACCGAAAACACAAAAGCAAAACTTGAAGGAAAAGAGTTTGAAAACAAATGTTTCAAAAAACCGATTGCCTTCAACGTAATTCCGCAAATCGATGTTTTCACGGACAACGGCTATACAAAAGAAGAAATGAAGGTTGTAAACGAAACAAAGAAAATTCTTCACCTGTCGGCAGATCTTCCAATCTCCTGCACAGCGGCACGCGTTCCGGTTTATAACGGGCACTCCGAGGCTGTAGATATTGAGTTTGAAAAAGAAGTTACGCCGGAAATGGTTAGAGAAATTCTCAAAAACAGTTTCGGAGTTAAAGTAATAGACAACCCCGCAAACTTTGAATACCCGACAACATACGACGCAAGCGGTGTTGACCCTGTATTCGCAGGGAGAATAAGAAAGAACCTTGCGTTCAATAACGGTATATCACTCTGGTGTGTTGCCGACAACCTGCGCATCGGCGCAGCGTTGAATACAGTGAGAATCTGTAACAAGGTTATTGAAATGAACCTCTGGGGCAGGCGGGGGTAAAGGGGTAAATAAACTTGCTCCCCACGCTCTAAGGAAGAGGCTCTACTGTTCGGTAAAACTTGCTATAAAAATAAAATTAAAATGTCATCCCGAATTTGCGGATTTGCGGTAGGGCGCCGTGTGAGCGTAAGCGAACCCAGCCCGTAAGGTGGAGGAAAATGTGGAATTTTCCGACACCCCGCATAATCCAAGACATTTCGGGATCTTACCGGAAATCAAGTATAACGCTAAGTTGGTAAGATGCTGAAGCG
>CALUTH010000056.1 GCA_944323635.1 Candidatus Gastranaerophilales bacterium | reverse complement strand
GATTTTTTCGATTTGTTCTGCTTTTGCTAAAGATTCAGCATGTAATTTTTCTTGTTTTGCTTTAATTCTTGCGAGATTTTGTTCTCTGTTTTGGATAGCACCCGGAGTTGCTAACTCTGCATAATTTTTAGGGAGCAGATAGTTGCGAGCATAACCGTCTTTTACGCTAACCAAATCACCGGCTTCACCGACATTTTGTACATCTCTTTTCAATATGATTTGCATTGTTTTTCTCCTATTAATAGCTAGTGTATCATAATAATAAATGAAACATATCCAAATGTACAGTATTTGTTAATTTTTTTAAAATTTATGTATGATTAGTGCATATATATCATTGAAAATAATATATATCATAAGTAATATTAACAGCGAGAAAAAGGCGGAAGCTATTTTATTAATAACTTCTTCATTCAGTTTTTTACCTGTTATTCTCTCAATCGTCATGAATAACAAATGGCCGCCGTCAAGTGCCGGTATTGGCAGTATGTTAATAAGTGCAAGGTTCATTGATATAAGAGCGGTTAGCAAAAGTCCGGGGAAAATTCCGCCGTAGGCTATTTCGTCCCCTCCGATTTTGGTAATTGCAATTACGCCGTGAAGGTCGCTTAACGGAACATTGCCCGTAAATATTTGACCGAGACCGTATAACATAAGGTAAGTATTGTCGATTAAGTATTTTATACTTGATTTAAATATAGCCCCCGGAGTTTTTGTTTCTGTGTTGATTTCCTTGATTTCAAGCTCTACGCCGAGCGCTCCCTTTTCGTTTATATAAACAGGTTGAAGGTTTATGGTTTTACCGTCTCTTACAACCGTTATACTGAGCGGGTGAACATTGTCTGACATAGCCTGTGCAAGTTCGTATAATGTGTATTTGCCGTCTGATGTGTAGTAAGTTTTATTTTCTTTTCTTAATTCATCACGCAGTTTTATTGCATTGTCAGAAATCTTTATTTGCGTATCTTTTGGATACTTTGCGCCTTTTGATTCATATTTATCAAGTATTATACTGTTTTCATAAATCGGTTCCGGCAAGCGGATGTTTATCCCGCCCGGTATGATTTCATCGTGCTCAAGTGCCGGATTTAACTCTTTTAATAACCCGTAAGTTTTATCAATTATATTTTGCGTGGTTTTGCCGTCATACCCTTTACTCATTTTTATGTAAGTAAGGAAAGAGTAAACGTTATCAACTTTTTGTCCGTTAACGGTTTGAAATTTGTCGCCCTCTTTTAAACCCGATTGCCATACAGAATAATCTTCCGGTGCAACAATTTTCTTTGCATAAATGTCATAAGTTCCGGAGGGCAGATGTCCCCATAGGGCGGCAGTTAAAAATACAAGTACAACTGCACAGAGTACGTTTGCAATAACGCCTGCGGATACGACGGCTGCTTTTTGATAGTAAGGTTTGTTTATAAATCTTTCTTCTGAATCAGCCGGCAGTGTGCAATTTTCATCATCATCAGGAAATGATACATAGCCGCCTAATAAAAATGCGTGTACACAAACGGTTGTTTCTCCAAACTTTTTTTCATACAAAACAGGTCCGACAGGCAGCCCGAAGCCAAATTTGTCGACCTTCATGCCAAAAAGCTTAGCTGTGAAAAAGTGTCCTGCTTCGTGCACAAGGATTAATAAACTTAGAAGAAGTATCATTATAATGAGTGACATTTTTTTTCCTTTATCTTATTTAACAAAATAGAATAATGCGGTCATTGCAAAACCGACTATTAAACAGTATATTCCAAAAATTTTAAGTGAAAATTTAGAAACAAATTTAATAAAATACTTGATACAAAAGTACCCTACAATACCTGATACAAGCGCGCCCGTTGCAAGCAACAGAAAATCGAAATTCGCAACTTCTTTTAAATCAAGCTTTATAAACGGATAAAGCATGGAGGCGCCGAGTATAATGGGGATACTTAACAGAAAAGAGTATCTTGCGCTTGTGTTTCTGTCTAATCCGCAAAGCAGTCCCGTGGAAATTGTTAAGCCGGAGCGTGAAAAACCCGGCAGCGCCGCTAAACCTTGCGCAACTGCAATTAGAATAGAAGACTTCCAGTCCGGAGTGGATTTTTTATCAAGAATATTTTTAGAAATATATTCACTAAAAAGTAGCAAAAATCCTGTAAAAGTAAGTAATACACCGACTGCCATCGGTGCAAATACAAGCATTTCTGCTACATCATGCAACGGGTACGCTATTAATACTGTTATTGCAGTGCCGGCAATCAGATAAATCCCGAGTTTTGCGTCAGGATTGCTGAAGTCTTTATTTTTGAAGGCATTAAACAGGGCTTTTATAATCTGCAAGATTTCTTTTCTGTAAAAAATAAGTACAGCAATTAGTGTTCCAAAGTGCAGTACAATATCAAGGAAAACCTCCTGTGCGTTGTATACCGGCTCTGTTCCTTTAATCAGTTTGCAAATATTTGATGTGAATACAAGGTGCGCGGAACTTGAAATCGGTAAAAACTCGCTCAACCCTTGTACTATACCCATTAAAATTACTTCAATATAACCCATTCTTAATCCTCAAAATAACTTGCACAAGATGTAGAAGTTTCCCATATAGAAACTTTGTATAATTGCGGATATTCTTCTTTTAATTTATCGTAAATAAACTTTGCAAGAGTTTCGCTGCTCGGGCTTATATCTTTAAACTCCGGCAGTTCATTAATATCCGAGTGGTCAAGATAATCCAGAACTCTTTTCATAGAGGCTTTTAAGAGTTTATAATCAACCAGAATGTTGCTTTTATCAAGTTCATTCCCGCGGATATAAGCTTCTACAATCCAGTTATGCCCGTGCTGGTTTTCACACTCACCGTCATAATTGAGTAAATGGTGTGCGGCAGAAAAATCCATCTGCTTTTTAATCTCGTACATTATCCTCTCCTTTTAGGATAATTTTAACACAAATATACTTTTTATTTCTTATCCTCTTTAAAATGCGGAGCCGGACAAATATCGGGGAAAGCCCACCAGTTTAGAGAACCTCCGTAAGCATCTTCACTGTTTTTTAATAACTGGTTTACATTAGAGAATATTTCCTGCACATTTTTTGATTGACCTATTTTCCTTAATGAAAAATCATTTGATGTTCTTAAATGGTGTTCAAGCATAATACAGGACTCAATTTCCTGCAGCGCAGCATGAATTATCATCATTTGTTCTGTCTTAGAAAACTTTTTCAGCATTGATTGTATCAAAGCAAGCGGAGGAACTTCTGATATTGTAATAATTAATTCCGCGTTAACCTTTGTCCACTCTTTGTACTCTTCAAATGTCATTTTTTCAAGGTGTTTCTTTAAAGCCTTAACATCTTTTTTGGTAAATAGCTGTATAAGGATTTGGCGCCGTTGCTTTTTCTTCCGTATATTCTCGCTTGGCGGATATATGTCGATACCCAAAAATCTACCCCATTACTATAATTTAAATATTGAATATATAAATTATGCATAAAAGGGTATCGGGAATAAATAACCCACATGGATAATTTTTTAATGTGACAAAAATTTGGTAAATATTCGTTGAACAAGCTTTTTATCTTTTATTTTACCCCATTAGCAAGTAAATCGTGGATATGAATTACGCCCACCGGTTTGTTGTCCTTGTCAACGGCAAAAAGATTGGTTATTTTCTTTGTATTCATTATATTTAAAGCTTCTGATGCAAGAGTGTCCGGTGTAACGGTTTTGGGGTTCTTTGTCATGATATTAACGGCTTTTTCATCAAAAATTCTTGCGGAGAGACATCTTCTTAAGTCTCCGTCGGTTATCATGCCCGTTAAAATTCCGTCATTATTTATGAAACCTACGCAGCCGAGACGTTTGGAGGTGATTTCAAGGAGTACATTCTGCATGCCTGATTCTTCATACAATACAGGCATGTCTTCTCCTGTGTGCATAAGGTCTGATACTCTTTGAAGTATTGAACCGAGTTTTCCGCCGGGGTGACGGTCATTGAAGTCTGATTTTGAAAATCCTTTTCTTTCAATAAGCCCTATTGTGAGAATATCGCCTAAGACAAGGGTTGCGGTGGTTGAGTTTGTCGGCGCAAGCCCGAGCGGGCATGCTTCTCCGTTGTTTGGCAGCTGTAGTACGATGTCTCCCGCTTTACCTAACGAACTGTCAGGGTTCTTGGTTATTGCAATAAGCGTTATCCCAAAACGTTTGCAGTAATTAAGAATATCAACAAGTTCTTTTGACTCGCCGCTGTTAGAAATGGCTATAACCACATCATCCTCTGTTATCATCCCGAGGTCGCCGTGGCTTGCTTCCGCAGGATGTACAAAAAATGACGGTGTTCCGGTTGATGCTAAAGATGCGGCAATTTTTTTTCCGATGTGTCCGGATTTGCCCATGCCGGTTATTATGATTCTGCCTTTTGCGTTTTGCATTAAATCAAGAGCTTTTGTTAAGTCTTTGTAGTTTAGACCTTCCTTTAGTTTTTCTAAAGTATCTATTTCTGCGTCTACAGTAGCGCGTGCGTTTTTCTGGTCTGATAAAACTTTATTTTCAACAGATGTATTCAGCATTTCTAAACTCCTTAAACTTATATGATTATTGTATCATAAAATAAAAGCTAATTTCTTTGCATGGTGACTGAAATTTAAAAATATAGTATACTTTTTTAGTATTACATTTTGCGGAGATGAGAGTATGAGAGAAGCTTTTAATTACATGTTTAAAGATAACTTTTTTAAACAAAAATTAGTTATCTATTTTGTTTTTGTGTTTTGTAGTATGTTTTGTATGAATTTAGTAAATACTTCACTAATTGGAAATTCAAAAAATACGACCTCTTTACTTTCACTTCTTGGCATGGTATTTCTTTTTATTCCCTCAGGATACATGATTAGTGCTATTAAGGCTATTATTTGCCAGAAGGAGAATATAGTTCTTCCTGTATTTAATTATAAAAATAATTTTTTAACCGGCTTTAAATATTTTGTTTCAGCTATGCTGCCATGTTTCCTTCTTGCGATTGTAAGTATGGTGGTTGTATTTATTGTTGGTATTGTTTCGGGAATTTTAAAGATGAAGTTACTTTTTCTTATATGTTCGATTATTGTTGTTATATTCCCGATATTGCTTATTGCTTATTTTATGTTAGCTTTCGTAAGAATTTTTGCAGAGGCTGGTGCGTGGACTTCTTTTCTACAGTTTAAAAGAGCACATGAACTTATTAAAAAATCGCCGTCTTATAATAAATGCTTTGGGGTGTTTTTTCTGATAAATACACTCCTTGCTATTGTAAGCGCGCTCATATTTGCTGTATGTGGTAAAGCCTTGGTGTTATTTATTACAGGGACAATTATTGTTGGTATAATCTCGACCTACTTTGCTTTCGTTAATATGTATATTATGGCAAAGGCTGTTGATTGGCGGGTGTAGTCAGTTATTTTTCACTGACCGTAAACTTGTATACAAGTTCAACAGAGCCTTCTTTGAGCAATATATTATTGCCGATAAATACGGGTGATAAAACAGCCTTGCGGGCAGCATTTGCCGCACTGTACGGACCGGTGTTTCCTATAAATTTATATTCTTTATTCCCGTTGTTATCTATTTTAAGAATTATAATAACTTCATTGTTCTTTTTCAGGTATGGTTCCCAATTCTTTCTGATGGTGCTTTCTATAACGTACAGTGTCGGATAGTCAAACATATATTTCTTAATGTTGTCGGGATATGCTGCATATATTGAAACATGTTTGGAATTAATAATGTTATTATAAATTTCTTTACTAAATTGGTAATTTTGCTGATAAACTATTTTCGGAATTGTATCTCCATATTGCATATCAATAGTTTTAAGAAAATTAAGCCCAATAATGAGTATTAGTATTATAACTAATTCAATTATTAATCTTTTGTTCATTGTAATATCCTATCATTTTTATTTTATTGGATTTTATTGTAGATGGCAAGTTCTCTTGCTCGCCTGCATTAAACTGGGCGGCTTTGCAGTCACCTTTATGATGCTGTCTCACCTGCTGCTGAATCTTATTCGTCCGCAAATCCGCTGAACCCTAAACTGCTCTACAGGGGGTTCTTCGTCCTCTTGTCGGCGATGCAATAAAAAAGAGAGCCCAATGCTCTCCCTTTTATCTGCCGACGGCGGGACTTGAACCCGCAAGGATTTCTCCACACGCATCTGAAACGTGCATGTTTACCGATTTCATCACGTCGGCATTGTGTATATAAAAATCTTATACGATTTCATCAAAGTTTGCAAGTGGTTCTCTTGTTTTCTTTGATGCAGCAGTTCTGGTTGTTGTTTTTCCCGCCGATTGCGCCGGTTGTGCTTTTACAGCTTTTGTATTGACTTTTTTTTTCGCCGCTGCTTTTACCGTTGCTGCTGAAGATGCTTTTGCCTTAGCTTTTGCAGCGATTTCTTCACATTCTTTCATCTTCTTATATAAAAAGTTAAAATCCAATTCACGGTTAGGGATAATCCACGGCAGAGGCAGAAAATCCGGAGCTTCCTGTGCTTGTAACTCTTTTAAAGATACACTCTTCCTTCGCCTTTGATAAAGGTACGCGTTTCTTGTATATTCTTTAAATGCGTTCTTTAAAATATCGTTGTCTTCTTGCAGCGGCTTCAAATATTTCATCAGCGGTTCATATTTCTTTTGTATTGCCTTATTGCATCTTATTTTGTAAGTCAAATCTTCTACGTCTTTAAGTGCCGCAATGTCAGAGCCCATAATCTGGATTTCAGCATAAGTTTCGCCATACTTGTTTGGCTGGAATTTTACTGTCATGTGTATTGCGTTATAGCCCATCGGATGTTCTTCGTTTGCAACACGGATATGCCCTACCATCTTTTCGCAAGCTTTTTTGAGCGGCTGTAATTGTTTTGTTGTAACATATGAAAGTTTTGGATCTCCATAGAAATTTTCTATTTCTACAATAGACAGTTCACCTTTAAGAACCATCTCCTCAAATTTTTTGAGTACGGTTTCAATACTTTCTTTAGAAGTATCTCTCATTATTAGCCGCCCGCCAATCATATCCTGAATTTTCTCTGTAAGTTCCGTAAGGTTGTTAACTTCTCTTGCACCGCCTTTTTCAGCAATTGATTCCGGTGACTTAATTCTTGTTTTAATTTTGTATATTGGTCTGTCAGGATGATTTTGTGTTGCTTTCATTGTGCTGAAAGCACTTTCCAGTTTATTTGTAAATCTTTTAAACGGTTCTTCAAGTGAAGATGTAATTTGCATCCCGAATTGTTTTGATAATCGTGCACCTGCTTTAAGCTGTTTTTCCCCTACGCCAAAGGAAACAGTATCCTCTCTTAACGGTGCAAGGTTTGGATATTTATTATTTATCGGGTTTTGTTGTGCTGTTTGATTATTTCTTACAAAGTGAAATAAATTTGGAGTAATTGTTAAATTCATACATACCTTCTATTCTTAGTTCCATTGTAACCTGAATAAAACCTGTGAATAAAAAAAATTGCTTTTTATTTTTCTTATTGCAAAAACTCTTAATATAAATTTACAAAAAATATATTTTAGAGTAAAATTTGTATACATATTTTAGCCCTGAAACGGGGGATTGGATAAAAAGAGGTAATCGGGATATGGATTTTATTGATATAGCAAAAACGGCGAAGCGGGCGGCATTAAAACTTGCCGATGCTGATACGGAATTAAAAAACAAAGTTTTACAAAACGCAGCGGACAAACTTGAACAAAACTCCAAAACGATTTTTGAAGCAAATGCAAAAGATTTGGAGGCTGCAAAACAACTTGTTGAAACCGGTGAAATTACACCTTCGATTTATAAACGTTTGAAACTTGATGAAAACAAATTAAGAGATATGGTTCAGGGGCTGAGGGATTTAATAAACCTGTCTGACCCTGTTAATAAAGTCTTACTCAGACGGCAGCTGGATGAAGGTATAGTTCTTGAAAAAGTTTCCTGCCCGATAGGGGTTCTCGGTGTTATTTTTGAAGCCAGACCGGATGTAATAGCACAGGTTTCCGCACTTGCAATTAAGTCGGCAAACGCTGTTATTTTAAAGGGAGGCAAAGAGGCTGTTAATACAAATAAAATTCTTTTTGAAGTAATAAAATCCGCCGCTGCAGAAGTTGAAGGTTTCCCTGAAGAGGCTCTTCAGCAGATTTTTACAAGGGATGATGTTGCCCAAATGCTTAAGTGCGACGGGCTTATTGATTTAATAATCCCGCGCGGCGGAAATAAACTTGTACAGTTTATTAAAAATAATACAAAAATCCCTGTACTCGGGCATGCTGACGGCGTTTGCCATATTTTTGTTGATGAGTCGGCGGATTTGGAAAAGGCTGTGAAGATTATTGTGGATGCTAAAACACAGTATCCGAGCGCTTGTAATTCCGTTGAAACGGTTATTGTACATAAAGACTTCCCGTACGCGTCGGCACTCCGCGATACGCTGATAGATTCAGGTATTGATATTGTTGATACTCCGAGGGATTGGCATCATGAATATTCCGATACGGTTATGAGTTATTTAATAGTTCCCGATATTGATGCGGCTATTAAACATATAAATACTTACGGCTCAGGACATACGGATGCGATTATAACGGAGAATAAGGAAAACGCGGATAAATTTATCAGGCAGGTAGATTCTGCGGGCGTGTATCATAATGTTTCAACCCGTTTTGCTGACGGTTTCAGATACGGTTTCGGCGCGGAAGTTGGTATTTCTACAAACAAAACTCATGCAAGAGGTCCGGTCGGACTGGAGGGGCTTACAATCTATAAATACAACATCAGAGGTAACGGGGATATTGTAAGAGATTATGCGGACGGTACAAAAATATTCCATCATAAGGATTTACCGTTATGAAAATAGGTGTAATCGGTTTAGGGTTAATAGGCGGGTCTATATTTAAGCGTTTGACCGCATCAGAGTATGATGTAATCGGGATTTCCTCTTCACAAAACGGAGAGAAAATTTATTCTGATTATTCATACTTGAAAGATTGTGATGTTGTATTTGTTGCAACACCGATCCATACAGTGCCTGGTATTTTGGACAAACTATCGGACATACTCTCTCCTTCTGCCATAGTTACCGATGTATCAAGCCTTAAGGAGTTTGTTACAAAGAAGTCTTATCCGTATAAGTTTATTCCCTCGCATCCGATGGCAGGAACGGAATTCAGCGGATATGCAAACTCTTTCCCGGAACTTTTTGAAGGGACAAAATGGGTTATAACGCCTTTTGATAATACAGATACGCTGCCGCTTGAAATGCTAATAAAAAAACTTGGCGCAACTCCTGTTTATGCAGATGCGGCAGAACACGACGAGGCTGTAGCTATGATTTCTCATACTCCTATGGTTATTGCGCAGGCACTTTATCTTGCGGCTTCTGATAATGATTTGGCGCTTAAACTTGCTTCAAGCGGTTTTAGAGATATGACAAGACTGGCAGGCTCTAATCCGGAAATGGCAATTGATATGGTTGAATTTAACCATAAAAATATTCAGCAATCTTTGCTGAAACTGTATTCAGTGATAGGAGATTTGCTAAAAAACTACGATAAAGATAAAATCACTGAAATTGCTGAAAAACGTAAACAAATGTACGATAAAAACGGGAAAAATGTGCGGTAATTGTGATTATCGTGCGGCTTCGCGCTTGAGCGTTTCAACGGGATAAGTAAGCGACAATTTGTTTTCGAGTGCAAGGTTAAGATATTTTTGGCGGCTGTCTTCGTCCCCGATCCTTTTAAACAGGCATGCTGCGTCGTAGCATAAGTCGCCGTTGTTTTGAGTTTTTTCTATACCTTCAAGCAGAGTGTCAAGCGCATCGCTGTCGTTTCCTTTTGTTACATAGATTTTTGCAAGAATTTGATAAGCACTCACATCCATAGGATTGTAAAATAATGTCTTTTTTAAGTACTCGCTTGCCTCATCGAGATTCCCGTTTTCGTAGGAAATAGCCCCGAGGTTAAAATAAGCCCAGCTGTAATCCGGCGAAATCTCTATTACGCGCTTGTAATTTTCTATTGCAAAATTAGTGAGTCCCTGTTCTTTGTAAATATATCCGGCGTAAAAATACGCGTATACATCATACCGGTCGAGTTCTATGGCTTCCAGAAAATAATCCAGCGCCTTGTTGTAATCTTTTAAATGAAAATAGCATAAACCTATATTAAAGATGGTATTTTCATCCTCGGGAGAGGTTTTGTTAACCTTTAGAAACTCTGTCAGTGCATCCTGATAATTTTTTTGTTCAATAAGAACGGAACCGAGGTTATAACTGTAGTCTTCGTCCTGTTTTATGGCGACTGCGTGCCTGTATGCATCAATTGCTTCGTCTTTCTTTTTAAGTTTTTCGTAAGCAATACCGAGATTAAACCACATTTCATCGCTGTCTGGAAAAATTTTCAGGAGATATTTAAGGTTCGTAACTGCCTCTTCATTGAAGCCCTGTTCTAACAGGAGCATTGCAAGTTCTCTCCGAGCCTGAAAATTATCGGGCGAGGCTTTAAGAATTTTTTGCAGATTTTTAATTTCACTCTCCATATAGTTAAATATATAATATAAAAAAAAAAAAAAAAAGCCGTTTTAGAGAACGGCTACCAGACTTGGGGAGGAGGTATAAGAAACGAAATTGTTTCTTATATTAAGTACTACGGCAGCTTCACAAAAAACTTTAAAAAACGGTTTAAAATATCCTACAAACGGTTTACTTTTAATATTCGGGGTGATAAAATAAAACGTATGAAAAAACAAGTTATACCTGTAACAGCGCCGTTAAGAGGGCAGATTGAAATTCCTTCCGATAAATCAATATCGCACAGAGCGGTTATGTTTTCTTCGCTTGCAAAAGGGCGTTCTGTTATCAGGAATTTTTCAAAGGGCGCAGATTGTATTTCTTCACTTAATGTATGCAGGAAACTTGGTGTAAGTATTAATTATCTTGACGATAAAACAATAGAGGTTATATCGGATGGCGTTTTAAAAGAACCTGCCGCACCTCTTGATTGCGGAAACTCCGGTACAACCATGCGCCTTATGAGCGGAATACTTGCGGGGCAGAATTTTAATTCCGTCTTAACGGGTGATGAAAGCCTTTCAAAACGTCCGATGAAAAGGGTAATTGAACCGTTGTCATTAATGGGGGCGGATATTGCTTCAAATGATAACAAAGCCCCTTTAACTGTTAACGGGAAAAAACTTCATGCAGTTGATTACATTTCTAAACTGGCAAGCGCTCAGGTTAAATCCTGCGTACTTCTTGCGGGGCTTTTTGCTGACGGCGTAACTTCTTTTACTGAGCCTGTAAGGTCAAGGGACCATACGGAGAGAATGCTAAAATCAATGGGCGCCGATATAAAAATTGACGGCAACAGGGTTTCTGTTTCAAAATCAGAACTTAAACCGCTTGATATAACTGTCCCGGGTGATATTTCATCTGCCGCATTTTTTATCGTTGCGGGGCTTGTTGTTCCGGAGTCTGAAATTCTCCTTAAAAACATTGGTGTTAACCCCGCAAGGACAGGAATAATCGATGTTGTAAAACGTATGGGCGGAGCAATAGAACTGCTGAACGAAAGAGATGAGCAGGGAGAACCGGTTGCGGATATCAGGGTGAAGTACAGCAAATTAAAAGGATGCGAAATCTCAGGTGCCGATATTCCGCGGCTTATTGATGAACTTCCGGTCATTGCTGTCCTTGCAGCGCAGGCTGAGGGTATGACGGTTGTAAAAGATGCAGGGGATTTGAGGAATAAAGAGGCTGATAGGATTACAACGGTTGTTAATGCCCTTAAGCTCATAGGCGCTGATATAGAAGAAAAAACGGACGGTTTTGTTATTAACGGTAAAACAGAATTGCGCGGCGGGTGTGAGTTGGAAACTTTTCACGACCACAGACTGGTAATGAGTTACTATGTCGCGGGGCTTATTTGTAAAGAACCTGTAGTCATTGATGGTTTTGAGTGGTCGAAAATTTCGTTTCCGGAATTTGAAACCTTGATGGAGAACTTAAAGGGTGGTTAAGTTTTTGCCGTTTGAATACTGTACTGGTTTTCAAAATATGGCGCGGGATGAAGAAATTTTTAAAACTGCGGTATCTGAAAACGCTAAAGAACCCGTATTTAGATTATACGGGTGGAAACCGGCATGTGTAACCCTCGGGCGCAACCAGAAGGATGATTTTCTTGATAAAAATTTTTTGAAACAAAACGGTATTGATGTAGTAAAACGTCTTACGGGTGGCAGAGCGCTTTTGCATGATAAAGAAATTACTTATAGCTTTGTTTCGCCGATTGATTATTTTAGCGGTGCGGAAAGCGTTGTTGAGTCATATAAGGCAATTTCTGATATACTGATTCGAACATTTAAACAACTCGGAATAGAACTTGTAATTGGCGGCGGCAGTGTGCATACTAAAAATAATTACTGTATGCTTGTTTCAACAGGTGCTGACCTTACATATCACGGCAAAAAGCTTGTCGGCTCTGCGCAGTACCGTGCAAAAGGGTATATTTTGCAGCATGGCTCTGTTCTTTATGATTATGATTGTGCACTTTTAGAAAAGATTTTCGGCGCTCCGGTTGATAAATCGGGTATTACTTCCGTAAAAGAGATATTGCCCGATATTTCTATGGAAGAGTTTGGTACTCTTTTTCAAGATACCGTTCGGGGTGTGCTTTTGAATATATAGTGTCAATCATTTGTTTTAGAATTTTGTTGTAAGGCGTTGGTATATTGTGTTTTTCACCCAGTGCAATAATTGTTCCCGCAAAATTTTCGACTTCTGTTTCTCTGCCTGCCTCAACATCCTGCAGCATTGAGGTTTTACCTTCCGGAATCATTGTTTGCATGTGCTTTATTGTTTCTTCAATCATAGTTTCGGGAGAGGTAATTCCTTCCGCTTTTGCACAGAGTTCCACTTCTTTCATTACATCTTTTGCAAGGTTCATAAATTCGTTATTTACAAGCATTTCACCGAAAGTCATTCCTAAGACTGCGGAAAGCTGGTTGCATGCGGTGTTGAGCATGAATTTTAACCATAAAGCCCTGCTCATGTTATCAGGTATTTTGTAGTCAATATTAACGGAATTCAGGTATTGTTTAACCCGTTCAATATTGTTAAGCGCATTGGACGTCGGTTTTTTAGCGCCATAAACAATTGTTGCAACTCCGTCATGGATAATATTATCTTTCTCCCGCATAGCGCTGTGTCCGATAAAATAGGATAGGAGAAGTTTGTCCCAGCCGTAACTTTGAGCAATTTTTTCTTCGCTTGTAACGCCGTTGAGTAGTGATAAAATAATTGTGTCGGATTTGACGAAGTTTTTTATATTATAAATGGCCTCTTCAAGCGCCTTATATTTAACGGAAATAAGAATTAAATCGGCCTTGTAATTTCTTTCATCCGGCAGTAGATATTGAAAATCAAGGATTTTACCGTTGAAACACCGCGGGTGTTTTTTGTAGCGGGTAAGTCTCTCTTCATCAACAAGAATTTTAAGGGTTTCAGGTTTTGTATTTAATATTTTAACAGCAAATGCCGTGCCCACAGCGCCAAGACCGCAAATAATTACATTTTTTATTTCGCTCATATTTGAATTTTATCACTAATATCTATAAAAAAAAATAGCCTTTTATAACGATAAAATGAGAAAAATTTTATATAAAATATTATAAAATAACAGGAACTATGGGGTCACGGGAGCTGTAGCAGCAATGGACGCGGAAGGATATATCACCATAGAAGGTATAGATATA
>CALUTH010000055.1 GCA_944323635.1 Candidatus Gastranaerophilales bacterium | reverse complement strand
AAGATACGGCAGTTAAAATATCAGCCGTTTCATCAATAATGGCAGGAACGTTACCGGGGCCTACACCTAATGCCGGTTTGCCTGATGAATATGCAGCCATAACCATGCCCGGACCGCCGGTTGCCAAAATACAATCAATATGCGGGTGTTTCATTAACGCCGCTGAAAGTTCAACAGACGGAACATCAATCCAACCGATAATATCAGCAGGAGCACCTGCAGCAACTGCAGCATCCAAAACTAATTTTGCAGCGGCAATTGTACATTTTTTTGCTCTCGGGTGGGGTGAGAAAATAATCCCGTTTCTTGTTTTTAATGAAATTAAAGATTTAAAAATTGCTGTAGAAGTCGGGTTTGTTGTAGGAACAATACCTGCAAGAACACCGAGAGGTTCAGCAACAATTTTAATACCGTTGGTTTTATCTTCTCTGATTATACCGCAGGTCTTTGCTTCTTTGTGTTTGTTATAAATGTATTCTGATGCAAAGTGGTTCTTGATGATTTTATCTTCCATAACGCCCATGCCTGTTTCTTCAACAGCCATTCTTGCAAGAGGAATACGTGCTTTGTCCGCAGCGGTTGCTGCTGCTTTAAAGATTGCATCTACTTTTTCCTGCGGAAAAGTAGAAAAGATTTTTTGAGCTCTTCTTACTCTGGAAATTAATCCTTCGAGCTGCTCAACAGTTTCAACAACAGTAGGTTGATTTAAAGTTTCTTCCAACTTTTCAACTGTTTTCTTAGTTTTTGTAGTCATATCTTCTATTCTCCTATTTCGTGATTTTATTCACGATTTCATTATAGCCCGAACAGAATATTTTTGCAAGTGTTTTTTATACAATTAATAAAGTTTTTTAAATACCAAAATAAACCGCCATACAGACAGGTTATAAACTGTTTAGGCTTAACAAAATATTTCCGGTTATTTTTCCCGATTATCAAAATAGTTGACAATTGTTATAACAAGGCAGGCAAGTGATGAGCCTAAAAGAGCACCGCCAAGAGTATCCGTCGGGAAATGAACCCCGAGCCAAACTCTTGTAAATGGGATTGTAAGCATCCAGATGGCTATAATCCCGAACAATACACGCCTTGCAATAACATTTTTAACATAAGCAGCCGTAAGATAAATTAAAATAACACCCATAAAAAATGCAGTAAGAGAATGCCCTGACGGGTATGAAAACTCGGTTTCGGCAATTCTCTGGAGATGAACATCCGGTCTGTCACGCATTATAATATTTTTGAGAACCTGAATAAACGGAAGCACCAGCAAGTACCCTACAGTTATAACAAAAAAAGTAGTATATTTTTTCAAATAAATACATACCAGAAACAACGGGATTAAAAATTGTATAAAATATGATGAGAACCCGAAATCAGTTACTGCCACCACATACGAAAGCGGCAGAAACTCAAATATTTGTTTTACCGCAATTATTATCTTAATATCCAACGCGGTAACAGGCGCAATAAAAGCCATCAATACCACCGTATACAAAATAAATATAAAAAGCAAAATCAGAAACGATATAAAGCTCTTACTTCTAAAAATCTCTCTCATAACTTGTTTATCACATAAAAGTGCAGGAATTACAACGCATAAATTTGTAAAATAATTTTAACAAGAGTATAATTTTGTGTATGGACAAAAACAGTTTTTTATCCGACTACACGATTGTCGATATAGAGACCACGGGGCTTTCTCCGCTAAGAGACGAAATTATTGAACTCTCGGCGATTAAAGTCCGCAACAACAGCATTACTGATAAATTTTCGTCGCTTACAAAACCCGTCGGATTAATCAGCCCGTTTATATCCTCGCTTACCGGAATAACAAACGAAATGGTTAAAGACGCGCCGGAATTAAAAAATGCATTGTTAAGTTTCAGGCAATTCCTTGCAGATGATTGTATTGTGGGGCATAATATAAATTTTGACTACCGTTTTCTGCGGCATAATATTGAAAAACATTTAGGTTTACTTCTCAACAATAACAGACTCGATACCATAAGGCTTGCAAGAAAATTCTGCCCGAATTTGCCGAGTTATAAGTTAGCTAACCTTGCAAAGCATTTTAATATAAGCACGGAAGGACACCACCGCGCGCTTAAAGACTGTGAAATCACCTACTGCGTTTACTATAAAATTAAAGAACAAACAGAAACTCCAGAACAACTTTCTTTTATGGTAATATAAATACTATTCGGAGGAAAAGAGATGAGCGGACTTTATAATCAGGAACATGTAGATTACCTAAAGAAAATCAAATTTGATAAACGGCTTAAACAGCTTGAGAAAAAACTAAAGAACAAAAAAATTCTGCTGTACGGTGCCGGAACATTCTTTCAGGATTTAGCACAGTTATACGATTTAAGCAAACTCAATATCATAGGAATCTCTGACGGTTCTTTTAATAATATATCGAGGGGCGATACTCTTCTCGGGTACCCGAAATGGAAACTCAACGAAATCTCAAAACTTTCACCTGATTATATTCTGGTAAGCACCCTGTACTTTGTAAATATAATAGAAGAACTGGAACAATCAGTCGATAAAAAAATAAAAATACGACCGCTTATCAAAAAACCGCTTAAAGATTTATGGAAAGAGGTGTGGAGGTAGGTCTTTATGCTTATCAGAAAAAGTTATACAAACAATATTACCGATAAACTGCTCGGATATACCTGTAAAGGCTTGACTCTAAAAAACGAGCAATTTTTCATATCCGGTCTTATACGGGAATACGGAGCAAAAAAAATTCTTGAAGTCGGAGTTGCGGCAGGGGGTTCCTCACTTGTTATTCTTGATGCCCTGAACGGAGAAGGGAAACTTTATTCTCACGACTATTCGGCAACTACATCAAAGTTAAAAAAGCCAACGGGGTACTTCCTCGACTATGTTCCGGAACTAAAACAAAACTGGACACTAAAAACAGGCGGAATGTGCTGTAACTATCTTGATGAGTTTTGTGCGGACGGAGAAAAATTTGACTTATGTTTCCTCGATACCGCCCATAGAAATCCCGGGGAATTTCTTGATTTCCTGCAAATACTTCCGTATATGAAAAAAGGCGGAATTTTAATTCTTCATGATATATCTCTTCATACCCAATTAACAAGAATGCATCATACAACTTGCTGCACACTGTTTAGTGCTATTAAAGGACAAAAGATTCTCCCGTCAGGCGACTTTTTTGTGAACATAGGCGCAATCATCCTTGATGAAAATATTATGGACAGTGTTTACGATATTTTTAATTGCTTGCGTCTACCGTGGCAATACGAAATAAATGAACAGGATATTGCAGCAGTAAGGAAATGTTTAAAAAGGTTCTATTCAGAAGATATGATTGAACTTTTTGACGCTTATTGCAATTTTAGGCCCGTACAGAGCACCGGCAGATTTAAAAAACTTTATAGATTTATAAAGGCGGTTAAAAATAATTCATGGATTTAGAAAATACCACAATAAAGCTTGTATACATTACAGACCTTAATTATGTTATGCCTACAATTACAAGCATAACTTCAGTTATTAAAAATGCGGGCTTAAATCAATATAAAATCTATGTAATAACAACTTTTGAGGATGAAAAGATTAATACTCTTTTTTATTCCATGAAAAAGGCTGATGTTGATATAGAAATTGTGCCGTTGGATTTAAAAAACTACGTTACCACGGAAATCAATACTGATAGACACGTATCAACTTCCGCACTCATCAAATTTTTTCTCCCTGACATTTTGGCAGAAGAAAACAAAATCCTTTATCTTGACGGTGATACAATAATTCGAAAACCGCTTGATGAACTTTTTAACACCGATATAGGAGATAACTATGCCGGAGTTGTATTTGACAGTGCGCTTACGGTTATGCCGCAGCACGCGGCAAATCTCAAAATTCCTCCGGATAAATACTTTAATTCAGGGGTTATGCTTTTAAATTTACAAAAAATGCGTAACAACAACCTGCCGCAAAAGTTTGTAGAGTACAAAATAAACGGTCAAAACTTTTTTATGGATCAGGATGCTTTTAATATAGAAATGTACAACAACATAAAATTCATGCCGGTAAAATACAATATGACGTTTCTTTCCCGTAACCTTGACAGCGCTTTAAGTCATTATTTGCCGGATATTCCGCACTCACGTTCAAAAAGGATAAAAGAAGCCGTAATCCTGCATTTTGCAGACAGGTTTAAACCATGGCTGTATAACAGGGGTGAACTTACCGCCATTTTTATGAAGTATTTAAAAATGTCGCCGTACAAAAATAAAAAGCTGAAACTAAAAGACTATGAAAATAAGTTTCTCTTAAAGTTCTTAAAAGCACTGATAAAAGAGTATATAATTTAAAAGGAGAACAATATGAAAATTATTTCAAAATGTATTAACAAGCTATGCCCGAAAATCAATGAAAATAACATAATGTTAAAAGAACTCCTTTACGCAAACTATTTTCATGACTGTATAAAAGATTCAGACTGGTTAACAAATCAAGCTTTCCGTCCGGCAAAGGGTGCTGCAAACTATTCGTTTTTATACCTGTTATTCAATATTCTTGAAAATTATTCTCCCCAAAATATACTTGAATTCGGGCTCGGACAGTCAAGCAAAATTACAACCCGGTACGCAAAGAATAAACAGCCTTCCGCAAAACTGACAATTATTGATAACAACAAAAACTGGATTGATGTTTTTTCTCAGGGGCTGGAACTGTCCGCAAATACAAAAATCGAGTTAAAAGAGACTGAAACACTGGAAAATAAGAGTTTACGCTACAAGCTTGCGTTTCCGGAGGACGAAAAATTTGATTTTATAATTGTTGACGGACCGCTCGGTGCAAAACAAAAAACTCCGAGAACAAATATCCTCGACCTTATCCCGCAGAATCTTGCAGAAAAATTTATCATAATCATTGACGATTACGAACGTAAAGGTGAGCAAAACACAGCCAAAATGCTGTTTTCCAAATTAGATTCACTAAATATTAAGCATGCCTCAAGTGTAACATCGGGCATGAAAAAACAACTTTTAATTACATCAGAACATTGTAAATTTTTGCATTGGATTTAAGAATTATATATTGCGTATGGTAAGTATTACAAATGTTAATAAAAATTTTTTATTAATAAAAAAAAAGAAATCCATAAAAGACACATCATTGAGAATTGTTAGGGAAATATTTGTAACAAAATGTAAATAATAGGGCAAAAAATTTTTTGTTTTGTTTTAGAATAGTTGTGTAGACAGATTAGCTTACAAAGAGGCAAACATGAAAATTGATTTTTTACAATCAGAGAACAGACTAAGGTCTAAGTCGCCGATGCAGAGCACGTTTGACGAGCGCAATATTCACCGAAAGAATACGGCATTGTGTGACGAGAGACATAGTATAAAAAATAATGATATTAATGGCAGCGACATGAGGAATAATAATGTAGCTGCCATTAATTTTAGCGGTAAAAATAAAGAGGTCGGCAAAATCAGCAAATGGATATTCAAAGCCGGTCCGTTTAACAGTATGTTAAGGTTCTTTGAAAACAAAACCGCAGTTGCGCAAAACGGAGTTGCACTTGTTGTAGCCGGCGGTTTCAGACCCGCAACAAACATATTAATGGCAAGCGACAAAGACAGAGAAGACTCCTACCACGCAGCAACCCACGCCATATCATCAGCCGGTGTCGGCTTTGGCGTTACCTGTGCTGTTATGAAACCGGTTACGGACGGTGTTAAAAAGTTCAAAGACAACCCTGCCAAGTATCTTGATGCCAAAATGGCAAAAGTCTACGGCATCGACTCGCTTGGCGCAAGAAAAGTTCAAACATCAAAAATATTTAAAAATACTTGTAAATTTGTTGAAATGATACCGGAAATTTCAATCGGTATTCCTAAAGCAATTTTGACAATTGCACTTATCCCGCCGATTTTAAAATACGCATTCGGTATTGAAAAGGGCGGAAGCAAAAACAAAACAGCAGAAGCAGCCCCGAAACCCGAACCCCAAAATGTTCCGGCTGACGGAAAGGAGGTGGCATAATGAACCTTACTATCCAACCCAAATTAGTCAATAATACTCAGTACAGTGCAAGAAACAATCGTAAAAATTATTTTGACCCCAACAACTACGAAGAACCGTTATCCCTTCAAAAAATGCCGGAAGCACCGTCTTTTAAAGGCAGCAAATATGATAATTTTGTTGAGTGGATTGCAAAAAACTATTACGGAAGATTAATGCAATCAGGGTTCATTAAATGGTTTGGTAAAAAGACTGAAAACATGAATGTTGTAAACTTCTGTTCAGCGCTTAACTCTTTCATTATTTCCTTTATGTATGTTATCAAGACACTAGAAAATGATAACCTGGATCAGGAAAGAAGAAATACGCTTGCAATAAACGACGGTATGACCTACGTTGGTTCAACAATCCTTGCTTATGCAATCGATAACAAGCTTGCAAAAAAATGGAATAAAGTTACCCACAATTACGCAGCAACACAGCTTGGCACAACACCTGATGAATTGCAAAAACTGATTGAAGAAGCAAATGAAAGATTATACTTTAAGCAAATAAGAATTGATGCAACAAAAAAAGCAAATGAAAAACTCCCTGCTGATGCAAAAATTCCAATGAAGCATGATATTGATTTGTTAATTGAAAACGCAGACAACACTCTTGATAATGCAACAAAAACAACATTAAGAGATGACATTAACAATGCAATTAAAAAGGCAAACCAAAATCTGCCAAAAGACAAACAAATCGCATTATTTGATGATGATTTGAAGAAAATCGTTGATAAATCCTACGAACTGCTTAACGCACCTGAAGGCAATAAAGGATTGCAGGATGATGTTAATGCGGCAATCAAAAAAATAAACTCCTGCCTCGGAAATAAAAAGATTCCTCTTGTAGAAGATATTGAAAATGCTATTAACAAGGCAAATACAATGCTCCCAAAAGAAGAAAGAATCCCGACAATAGAGTACATTAAAAATACGTTTAAGAAAGTAAACAGTTTGCTCCCTGATTCAGCAAAAATAAAACCGGAAAAACTTATCGCAAACGCAGAAGATTATACCCGTGATGTTATTAAAAACAAAGAACTCAACTTCAAAATCAAAGGTATGGGTATTGTTAAATCTCTGTTTGTATTCGGTATGATTTACAGATACGTAGTTCCGGTACTTATTATGAAACCGGCAAACAAACTTGGTGCTAAATACAACGAAAGACACAAAAAACAAATAGAAGAACATAACAGAAGAATAGAAATGCTCAAGGAATTTGAAGCAAAAGAAGCAGCAATAAAAGAACTTGAAGCAAAATTCAAAAAACTTGAAGAAGGTAAGGACAATACGTCCAAACTTATTAAATTTGAGCCGAAATTAGACGACGCAGAAATAAATTCTGCCGTTGATAATCCAAAATATATTAAACTTGAGCCGGAAGGTTCAGAACAATTAGCGAATGCATCATAATATATAAATATATATTCTTAGATATTGACAGGAGAAATTTTCATTTCTCCTTTTTTTATTAGTGAAGCAGGAAAATTCCCCGCCCCCGGATTATATAAAACACCACTCAACTCAAATATCTTTCGTAACCAAAGATTAACTTAATAATGAAAGCTGTTTATTTTCACCGAGAATATTTTTAAGAAACGAACGGCGGTGATATTTTGTCACACCGAACCTGTGTATTGCTTCAATATGCTGCTTTGTCAAATATCCCGCATTTTGCCGCCAGTTGTATTGGGGAAACTCTGCGTCAAGCTTTTCCATATACCAATCGCGTTCTACTTTTGCAAGTATACTTGCAGCCGCTATTGATGCTGATTTAGCATCCCCCTTAATAATATATTGCTGCGGGTAATTATAATTTCTAATCAATTTATTACCGTCTACAATCGTTAGAGTCTCCTGCACTCCGAGCCGCGAAATAACCTCTTCACATGCCTGTTTCATCGCCTTTAAAGAAGAGTTTAAAATATTAAACTTCTCAATCTCGTTAACCTCTACACAAACGACAGAATTAATCGTATTATCCTTTATAACCTGATAAAGTTCTTCTCTGTTTTTTCTGGTAAGTTTTTTGGAATCATTGAGTTTTGCAAGTTCCTGCTCTATATCCCGTCCTCCGTTACGGAAAGCAACCGCCGCGGCAAATACCCCGCCAGAGGCAGGTCCTCGGCCGGCTTCATCCGTTCCGATTACCTGAATATTAAAATCTCTGTCAAATTTAAATAATTCACTATCCATAAAATTTTCCGATTTACATTCATTGCCCCAAAGGGCGCTCCGTATAACCGCCGCTATCTGGCAAAGTCTCCTATTTTTCCCGATTACGAAGCGCAAGAACAGCCAGCGCCTGTTCATCAGTCAATGGTTTTGCACCACCGAGAAGGTTAGTAAAAAGCACAACCTGCGCATAAGATTCCGCCAGTTCAAGTTTCATATAAGCGTCTTCAATAGTACCGCTCCCTATAATAAAACCGTGATTTGCCATTAAGACAGCATCATACCTGTCAAAATATTTTGCAGTATTCTTAACCAATTCCATAGACGAGGGCATCCCGTATTCAGCAAGCGGGATTGCGCCAAAATAAAAAACATTTTCCGCCATAACCGGAGCTTCTAAAGATTTTCCGGCAGAAGCAAATGTACTCAGATACGGCGAGTGGACATGCAAAATGAAATTAACATCCGGACGTATTTTATAAAACTCTATATGCAGCAGTTTTTCTGATGAAGGTTTCTTACCATCCTCCATAGATTTGCCCGTAAAATCAGTATAAACAATCTCCTCAGGTCTCAAATACCCGTTAGAAGAACCGGATGTTGTAATCAGCATCCCTTCCTCAAACCTGCAGGAAATATTTCCCGAATATCCGGGAGTAAAGTTCTTTTCCCCCATCAATCTGCCGTAATCAATGATTAATTTTTCTAGTTCATTTCTGGATAACATTATGTTGTTATTTCCTCAACTATTGCATTTTTCAAGAGCGGAGCTTTCTTCGGACGTCCCAATACCGGCTGAGGTTTCGGGGTATCATCCTTCTTCTTGCCCAGATTATCAGGGTTTTTAATTTCCAGTTTATCATACTTTACCTCCGTACCTTTAGGATCAATACCTACATCTACAGTAAAGTATACATTTTCCCGAACAAAATCATACCCGACATTCAACCTTAAGTCATCAGGTCCCAGAGATACATAAAAAGCGCATTCCTGGAATAATTTGCTTGTATAAGTATCATTAGACAACGTTACAGACCCGAGCCATGACACTGCGAGCATCTTATTTAGCTTAAGAGTTTCCCTGATATAAGCATTGGAAGCCCCGTATCTGTAAGCATCATAAACCGGCATAGGCGTATCATCCTGAAAAGCTGATTGGAAGTAGCCTACATCTTGCATCCAACGTTTATACTGGGTGTGAATTCTCGGACCGATACGGGCAACGACCTGAGTGTCACCGGTGCCATAAAGTGCTGATGACAATTGTCCAACAAGGCTGAATCTAAACCAGGTTAAATCTTCCTTGTTTTTTCTGTCCCATAAAGTCTGATCAATCTCTGCCATATATTTAAATCTGGTAGTTTCTTTTCCCGTTCCTTGATTATTAAGTTCGCTAAAGTAACGATCTTCTTCAATATCCTTGTACCAGCCGCCTGATACCCTGTGCCTGAACGTCATATCACGTTCGCCGCCCAGGAAACCTTTATTCAGATAACTTTTGTCATACACAAGACTAATACCATATTTAGGTCTTGCACGCCCGAGGAACCATTCATTCATATAATCATTGGTTGCATACTCAATTTTTAAATCATCGTCCAGTTCCTGAATACCACGACCTATAAACTTATCACGTTGAGAACCGTACAATAAATAAGTTTCGTTTGTACCGCTGTTAAACCTTAACAGACCGCCAAAACCAATTTCGTCTTTGTAGCTTACAAAAGGAACCGCTTTAAGCGCTGCGCCCTTCGGTAGTTTAAACACGACACCCGGACCTAAATAAACGCCGGCATCACGTTTTGAACCAATTTCTATAAAATCACCTTCCGCGTAATCGTGATTTTTGTTTGTATAAAATTTTGTACGCGGCAATGTTATAATCTTTTTACCGTCTTTGTATATTGTTGCTTTTTGTACAAGAAAAGTATCATGCTCTTTTTCACTGTTGATAACCATTTTGGTTACTTTAACTTTATAACGTCCTTCCTGTAAGTCATCACTAAGAGTATCCTCTTCCTTTGTCATC
The DNA here is from genome assembly GCA_944323635.1 of Candidatus Gastranaerophilales bacterium. Lineage (GTDB taxonomy): Bacteria > Cyanobacteriota > Vampirovibrionia > Gastranaerophilales > Gastranaerophilaceae > CALUTH01. The sequence goes on along the minus strand of CALUTH010000055.1, from coordinate 3,547 downwards.
ATTTGATATAACTGAGGACCTCTTTTCCCTGAGTGAAAGGAAAAAGGCGAACTCTTTTTAAACAAAATAGAACCGTCAGTCTGAGTAACAACATTTTCATGAAGGCTTGCCTCTTTTGCATTGATTTCCAACTGACTTATTGTACTTATCGGACGGCTTAACAGTGCGTTTTCCTCGTTAAGGTCAATGAAAATATAATCACCCATTACTTCCATTCCGCTCTTTTTAATCAGGACTTTATTATTTGCTGTAATCGTATTTGCTACCTTATCATAAACAACATCTTCCGCGTACAGCGTAACTCCTTCATCCGGCAGTGTGATTTCTACATTGCCGTGTGCTGTAATAACAGCTTTTTCGTTATCATAGTCCATTGTCTCACAATTCATAATAACGCGGTCTTGATCTTCCATATTGTCTTTTTGAATTGTAAGTTTTTTCTCCTGCTCCTGAACTTGCGTTTTATCAGAAACTTCTTTTTCCGATTTATCTTTCTTCTTTTTGCGGAACCATTTTTTCTTTTCTTTTTTATTGGTCAGATTATCTGAAGTTTCCGTATCAGTACTGTCTAGAGCCGCTTCTGCAGCCTCCAATTCTTCATCAGGTAACAAAAACTGATTGGGCTGCGGTTCTCCGAAGAATTTTTTATACTTACTTTGATATTTCAAGCGCAATTTCTTTAATGGCGGTACGGTCCCGGATTTTGCTTTAGAATTATCATCTGACGGCTCATCAGCCTCATCCACACTCTTCAAAGGCGCCCCGATAATACTGTCTCCTGTATAATCAGATGGGGACGTAAGCCCAAAGAATGCAGCCGATGCAAAGTTTGTACTTAATAAAAACGCTATTAATAGTATCGTATACCGTTTATTCAAATTTACCGTCCTATGTAATTTACAGGGTTATTAGGCTGCCCGTTAACACGAACTTCAAAGTGGCAGTGCGGACCTGTGCTGTAGCCTGTTGTTCCCTCAAGCCCTATAACCTGACCTTTCTGTACATACTGACCATTGCTAACCTTAATTGTATTCATGTGAGCATATAAGGTTGTCATCGGCTTGCCGTTAACAATACCGTGTTCCAGTATTACAACTTTTCCATACCCGCCGTACCAGCCCGAGTAAATAACTTTACCCGCATTGGAAGCGTGTATAGCACCGAGATTAGGTCCGCCTATATCAATACCCGAGTGGAACGACTTACTCTTAAATATCGGGTGGACACGTGTTCCAAACGGTGATGTTATAGGACCGCCTATCGGCTTAATAAATCCTGATGCAACTTTCACATCAGAACTTCCCGTTCTGTTAATATATGAACCGATACTTGCAGACTGGCGTGCAAGTTCTCTTTCTGTTTTTTCATAATAAGCACGGTCAGTTCTGAGTTTATTAATCATTGCTTCATTTTTATCTATAGCATTCTGTATATAAACCTGCTGACTCTCTGCCGTTCTCTTTTGCTGTTCAAGGTTGCGTTTGCGCAATTCTATTGTTGCTTTTAACACCGCTATTTCGTGGGCTTTCTTTTTAGCGGCGGACATTTGTTCAAAATCTTTTTTAAGAATTATTTTCTGGAAATACAATCTGTCGACAAGAATATTAATATTACCTGCATTTAACAATAATTCACAAATAGCGCGGCGTTTAACCTTATAAACATTACGGATATGAGTTTGCAGAGTGGTATTCAACTCTTTATATTCATTCACAGCCCTGAAAAGCTTGTACTCCATATTAGCAAGTTCATTCTGGGTAGTTACAAGCTGCGACTTTGATGAAGCAAGCGAACTTTTAGCATTCTCCAGTTTTTGCTGGTTTTTATATAGTTTGCTTGTTTCAACATTTTCAAGCCATTTTAGTTTACGTATCTTTTCTTTAGTCTGACGATGCTTTCGAGCAATATCTTGAGTAGCCTGAGCAGAAAGGTTAAACCCGCCGGCTAAACAAAACATAGCTAGTACTAATAAAAACGACCAGACTTTTTTCATCCGTTATCGCCCTATACTAAACAGCATCAAAATACCAACACCAAATGTCCACAATAAAAATGATACTATAATAATCCCGATAATAATTTTCTTATTTTCTCTAAAGAATTCCATATGCCCACCTCATTATTCATCTATACTACTACAAACGGACAGTGAATGCAAACAAGATACCATACAAGTATTACAAAATAGTACATAGAAAATATTTCCGCATATTTAAGGTATCAGAAAGACTGCAAACTCCAGGATTATTTGAATACAGTCCCCCCGGGGAAACATAAAAGAGATACTACTCTCTTTAATACAACATCTTTATTTTCAAAATTAGCCTTTGTATCCTCAAGCATTTTATTAATATTATTCAGAGTACCTTTCCATGTGGATAAAAACGGCTTTTTAATCATTTCAATCCCATCATTTTTTATTTTAATTTCCGCCGAATTTCTGCTTATATCGCCGTATTGCCCGACAAAACCCGAAACTCTGCCTTTTTTATAATTCAAACCCCACAGTGGGAATGATTGATTATCTTTTTGCGAAACTTTTGCCATATGGGATAATTGTTTGTAATTATTTATAATATTTTGCTTAATAGTATTAACCTTCATATTTACCTCACAATAATATTAATAACCAACATTTATCCCGCAAACTAATCTGTTTCTTCAAACACCACAAATACTATATTAATTTCCTCATCATTGTTACAAATCAATTTTTGATACATCAACAAGTTCTTTTAATTCAATATTGAGCGCATTTGCAATTTTTTCCAGCGTATCAATAGCAGGTTTGCTTTCTCCACGCTCAATTGCACCAATTGAATTTTTATTCATATCAGCAAGTTCCGCAAGTTTTTCCTGGGAGAGTTTGAGCTTTGTTCTTAGCAAGCGTATTTTTATTCCGATTTTTTCATTAATGCTTAAACTGGTCATATAACTATTATACTAGTCTATTGACATATCGTAGACAACAGCATATACTGGGTTAATAAACTAGCATACTAGTTAACAGGAGCAATTATGAAGAATAAAATAATAGACGGAAATAATACATTTTCAACAACACTCAAAATACTGGGCGAAAATATACAAAAAATCAGAATAGAGAAAAATATTACATTGAAGGATTTATCTGAGCGAACCGGCATAAGGGAAAGATACTTAAAAAAGATTGAAAAAGGTACAGCTGCAAGGATAACTGCCGCCCACCTTTACAAAATAGCAGACACACTGGAGGTAGAAGCCTATTTGTTATTATACGAATAATAAGCCACTGAATACCACAGGATATTAAATCTTGCTTGATTGGTTACAATTTAATATCAAAATAATTCTGGCGGCGATTTTTATAATTCCGGTTGATTTTACTTTATACTTTTAAAATAATCAAACTATAAAGTATGTAGACTAGAGCATATCTGTCCAACAAATAATTAAAAAAAAGCGGCTTTAATACCGCTTTTATTTTATGGTGTCGTTAAGCTCACGACTTTAGAACCCTTTGACAAGAAAATTGTATCAGAATTGGGCAGTAAATTCAATATTTATC
>CALUTH010000054.1 GCA_944323635.1 Candidatus Gastranaerophilales bacterium | reverse complement strand
GGCTGATTTCCAGAGCTTTTTAGGGATAAGCCTGAATAGCATTTTATGCCGCTTTTTATCTCTCATAACAAATAACAGGTAAACAGCCGCAGGCAGAGTTGTAAGCAGAAGTGCCCCTAATCGCGGTGATATAACAAAGGCAAGACCGTACGGTATAATTGTAAACAAAAACAGCGCAAGAAAACGCAGGTAATCATTTTTTAACGCCGCAGCGAGGGTAGTTTTCCTGCAGGCAATATCTGCGTCAATATCGACCATTGAATGAACATAAACAATATTTGCGGCAAGCAGACCGGTTATTGTAGAAACTGTTACAGGAAGAGCGCTTAACGTACCGGTTGATACGTAGTAGACCCCGCACCCTAATAGCGGACCGAACATAAGCCCGATGGTTAACTCTCCGAGCCCTCTGTAGGAGAGTTTTAACGGCGGAGCGCTGTAGAAAATTGAGAAGAAGGCGCCTGCAATAATAAAATACAACACTGGCAAACCGATTTTGAGTATAAAATATAACCCGATTGAGCAGGCTGTAAGAGCAAAAATCGCGCTCCACAAGAAAAACTGTGCGGGTGTGGCTTTCCCGTTTATAATATTCTCACACTTGAGCGCACGTCCTGTTTTGACTTTGTTTCTTACAAGGACTTTTCCCTGAATGTAGTCAAAAAAATCATCAAGTAGATTGGCGCTTAAATGTACACAAATAACGCCTGCAAATGCAAGAATGGCGTTTAAGGGTGAAAAATCAGTGCTGTTTAATGCAAAGCAAATAATAACTGCGGCACTCATTACACTTTGCGGGAGCGCGCGGTATCTTGCATTTGTAAGTATAAAAGTGATTTTTTCCATAATTTGTGTTCAGCCGGATAGGGCTTGCAGGATAGAGGTATTACTTTTTAGAAACGGCGCCCTTTTTGGAGCTGGTTCATCATTTTCTTCATCCCGAGGAGACTTCCCGCACCGCCGCCAAATTTGCCGAATGATTTTTTCATATCGTTAACCCCTTTCATCATCTGGCGCATTTGTTCAAATTGTTTAATAAAGATATTGATGTCATGCAGCGGTATCCCGGAACCTGCGGCAATCCGTTTTTTTCTGCTTGAATTGATAAGGTCAGGGTTTTCGCGTTCTTCCGGTGTCATTGAAGAAATAAAGACTTCAATCCTTTTGAATTGTTTTTCGCCCTCTCTTGAAATAAGCTGTTTATCGTCGCTTGACATATTCAGCCCCGGTATCATTCCGAGAAGTTGGTCAAAGGAGCCAAACATTTTCATCTGTTTTTGCATTTTTAAGAAGTCGTTGAAAGAAAACTCTGCCTTCGCCATTTTCTTTTCAAGCTCTTTCGCTTCTTTTTCGTCAAAAACTTCCTGCGCGCGTTCTACGAGTGATACAATATCACCCATTCCGAGAATTCTTGTTGCCATTCTCTCGGGGTAAAAATCTTCAAGAGCGTTGAGTTTTTCGCCCGTACCGGTTAATTTGATGGGCTTGCCCGTGCAGTAAACGACGCTTAATGCCGAACCGCCTCTTGAGTCGCCGTCAAGCTTTGTAAGGACAAGACCTGTAAGGTTTAGCTGCGCATCAAAGTTCTCTGCAACGTTAACCGCCTCTTGACCGGTCATAGAATCTATTACAAGTAGCTTTTCCTGCGGTGCAAAAATCCTGTCGATTAACAGAAGCTCTGCCATCATATCGGTGTCAATCTGTAATCTGCCGGCGGTATCAAGGATTAGGACATTGAACCCGTTGGCTTTTGCATAATCAATTGCCGAGCGTACAATGTCTGTAACGTCCTTTGAGTCTTTTGTGAAAACTTCCGTTTCAATTTCTTTACCTAATATTTGTAACTGGTTAATCGCCGCGGGGCGGTAAATATCACAGGCGACAAGGAGCGGATTTTTCCCTTCTTTTTTGAGTTTAACGGCAAGTTTTGCAGAAGATGTTGTTTTACCTGAACCTTGAAGCCCGAGCATCATTATTAAAGACGGGTGTCCTGTCAGGTTAAGCGGTTTAATATCTTCCCCTAAGAGTTTAACAAGTTCGTCATGAACGATTTTTACAAGCTGCTGGGAAGGATTAACGCCCTGAATAACATTTTCACCCTCTGCGCGATCTTTTATGTTAGAGATAAAGGACTTTACAACTCTTAAATTAACATCTGCCTCTAAAAGTGCACGGCGGATTTCTCTTATTGCATCGTGCATGTTTTCCTGCGTCAATTCTTTGCCGCCGGAGGTATTCCTTATTATATCCTGTAACCTTGATGATAAAGATTCAAACATAACAGCATTATGCCTTAAACAAATGGCGGTTGCAAGTACGCCGTAGGGGCAAATCTTTTCCCCTCTTCTGCAGAGCGGATTTATTGTTCCTCCCTCTCCGGCGGGGAGGGAGACAGTCAAACACTGTTACAGCCTTAATTTATCTATTTCCCACTTTCGCCCGCCTTTATTTAATCTTAATATCGTAAATATTGACCTTTGGTGAAAAATATATTTTAATAAGTGTGTTAAGAACATTTGCAGGGTGAATTTTGGATTATTAAAAAGGAGGGAACGAATGAAAGATTTTAAACATGTGCCATTAAATGGGGAATGCTATACGGCAAACGATATTAAAGCTTTAATAATGGAAAATAATGTCAGATTTATTAAGCTTCAGTTTGTTGATATTAACGGTCAGGTTAAAAATATGTCGGTTCCCGCTGAACATATTGATAAGATACTTGCAAACGAAATTATGCTTGACGGTTCTTCTATTAAAGGTTTTAGAAATATAGAAACATCAGACATGTATTTTTATCCGGATATGAATACTTTTCAAATTCTTCCGTGGCAGGAACGTGATGGGATGCGCTCCGCGCGCTTGATATGTGATATTCATAATGCGGATGGTACACCGTTTGAAGGCTGCCCGCGCTGCAACCTTAAAAGAATTATGGCGGAGGCGGATAAGATGGGCTTTTCAATGAATATGGGACCTGAAGCAGAATTCTTCTTATTTAATCGCGACAAAGACGGTAATATAACAACCCAGACACAGGATAGTGCGGGCTATTATGATGTTGGACCCGATGATTTAGGTGAAAATGTGCGTTCGGATATTGTTGCATGTTTACAGGAAATGGGGTTTGATATTGAGGCATCCCACCACGAAGTTGCAGACGGGCAGCACGAAATTGACTTCAAATATTCCGATATTCTCACAACCGCTGATAATGTTGTAACATTTAAAATGGCGGTAAAGGCTATTGCTACGCAGCATAATCTGCACGCAACGTTTATGCCTAAACCGATTTATGGTATAAATGGTTCGGGTATGCACTGCAATATATCATTGTTTAAGGATGGGCAAAACGCATTTTATGATCCCAATACAGAATATCAATTGAGCGATACAGCAAAATACGCAGTAGGCGGTTTATTGAAAAATATTAAAAGCATAACTGCAATCTTAAACCCGACTGTAAACAGCTATAAGCGCCTTGTTCCAGGGTATGAAGCTCCGGTATATCTTGCGTGGTCTCTTGCAAACAGAAGTGCCCTGCTCAGGGTTCCTGCAAAACGCGGTAATGCTACAAGGGTAGAGCTTCGTTCTCCCGATCCTGCATGCAACCCGTATCTGGCATTTGCCACAATCCTTGAGGCTTGTCTTGACGGGGTTAGGAACAAAATAGAACCGCCTGTTCCGGTTGAAAGCAATATTTATAAACTTTCCGATAAAGAACGTAAAAAACAAAAAATTGATTCTCTGCCGGGAAGCTTGAAAGAAGCGCTTTGTTATTTAGACAAGTCATTGATAGCAAACGCAGCACTCGGTCAGCATATTATGCATGAGTTTGTGACAGCAAAAGAGCACGAGTGGGATGAGTTTAGAACCTACGTTTCACAATGGGAGTTGGATAAGTATCTAGCAAGGTATTAATAAATTATAAATAAAGGCGCCGCAGGCTTTGCCTGCGGCGCCTTTTAGCACTTTTTCGCCACTTCACAAATCAGGGTGGCTGTAGTAAAATTTTAATATGATTGAGAGATATTCACTACCTGAAATGAAAAAAGTATGGACGCTGGAAAATAAGTTTCAGCGTTGTCTTGATGTAGAAATTGCGGTCTGCGAGGCATATTGCCGGCTCGGTAAAATACCTATCGAGAACCTTGAAGAAATAAAACAGACAGCAAGGTTTGACGTAAAACGTATTGATGAAATAGAGCGGGAAGTCAGACACGATATAATTGCGTTTTTGACTAATGTGAATGAGAATGTTCCTTCGCGCTCTAATAAATATATTCACATGGGGCTTACAAGTTCTGATGTTATTGATACGGCAAACGCGCTCCTACTCAGTGACGCATCCAATATTATTATAAAAGATTTTGATAAAGTAATATCCACGCTTAAGGAATTGGCATTTAAACATAAAAATACCGTGTGTATCGGGCGTTCTCACGGCGTGCATGCAGAGGTGATAACTTTCGGGTTTAAACTCTTAAACTGGCTTGATATTCTGGAACGTGCAAAAAGAGATTTTATTTACGCGGCGGATGAGGTAAAAACAGGTCAGATTTCCGGACCTGTCGGGACATACAGTAATGTTGATCCTGAGGTTGAACAAATTACATGTGAAATATTGGGGCTTACTCCTGCCAGAATTTCAACCCAGATTATAGCAAGGGATATTTATGCAAGGTACCTGCAATCGCTCGGTGTTATTGCGTCAGTGTTGGAGCAGTTTGCAACAGAGATACGCCACCTGCAGAGAACGGAAGTAAGAGAAGTTGAAGAGGGGTTTGCGCCGCATCAGAAAGGGTCTTCTGCCATGCCGCACAAACGTAATCCTGTGTTATCAGAGAATTTGTGCGGGCTTGCTCGGGTTGTAAGAGGGAATACCGTTGCTGCGATGGAAAATATAGTCCTCTGGCACGAAAGAGATATTTCTCACAGTTCCGCGGAACGTGTAATTTTTGCGGATAGTACTATATTGATTGATTTTATGCTTAATCGGTTTAACGATATAATGAAACACCTTGTGGTACACGAAGATAATATGCTGCGAAATACCGACTTGTACGGCGGTATTATATATTCGCAAAAAGTTCTGCTTAAACTTGTAGAAAAAGGCATAACCCGCGAGGACGCATATACAATTGTTCAGAGAAACGCCCTGCACGCAATGGATAATAATTCAAGTTTCCGGGAAGCGCTCTTGAATGATGAGGATGTAAAAAAATATCTTAATGAAACGGAAATCTTGTCCTGTTTTGATATTGGCGAGTATTTAAAGAATGTAGATAAAATATTTGCTCGTTTTGAGTAGCATTTACTTGCAAAAATTGTTGTAGGTGTTAAAATAAGAAATGTAGTTTGATTGCTGGTCGAAAGTTTCATAAAAGTGCCGGCAATGGAAGTTGATAATTAAATACCAACAGTATGCGTCCGTAGCTCAGCTGGATAGAGCAACTGCCTTCTAAGCAGTGGGTCGCGCGTTCGAATCGCGCCGGGCGTATTTTTTCAAAAAGACGGGGCTGCCCGTCTTTTTTTATTACAATATTTTAGTGCCTCAGGTATTACCAAATGTTGTATTTTCTTACGTTTCAAACTTTACTTTATTAACTGATAATAGTTTTTTCCTAGTGCGACAGAAGTTTTAGCCCGGTAATTCCGCATACAATAAGCCCAATGCAGAATAATCTTGTTACGGTTGCAGGTTCTTTAAATATTATTATCCCCAGAATAACTGTTCCCAATGTGCCGATGCCTGTCCATACGGCGTACGCGGTTCCAAGCGGAAGGCTTTTTAGGGCAAGTGCTAAAAAGTAGAAGCTTGCAATCATACAAACTACTGTTACAACAGAAATAACAGGCTGGGTAAATCCGTGTGAAAACTTAAGTCCTATTGCCCAGCTTATTTCAAAACAACCGGCTATTAATAAGTGTATCCATTCCATATTTGTTTCCTTTCTTTTATAGTATTAAAAAGCCCGGGAGAATTATATCTCCCGGGCTTTTGTCCCTCCGTGTCCGTAAATTTACGGGTTTTCTCTCGGTCCTGACCGGATTTTTCCGCGGAACCCTAGAAAACTTACGATTTATTATAGCATAAAAAATATGAAATAATTGCAAAATTATATGCGGTTAGAGCGGATAATTTTTTAATTCTATACAAGAAGCGGCGCTCATATTACGCCGCTTAATTTTAACATAGATATTGATTAAATTGTCTTTCCAAGTTCATAGGCTTTTTGCGGGAACGCGGTACTTTTAATATCGCCGGCATTCCATACCCCGGGGACAATAATTTGTCCTGCATCACTCCATCCCAGGTATGCTATAAGTCTTTCGTAATGCTTAATAATTGGTTCTGCTTCAACTTTAGAAGTATCTGCGTAAGTCATAAACAAAACAGCTTTTTTAGGTTTGTGTATTTGCCCGTTAATTGCATAAAAACGGTCAATTACAGCTTTGAGTTGCGCTGAAATTCCGAAATAGTACATTGGACTTGCTAAAACTACCGCATCTGCATCAATAATATTTTCTTTTACAAACTCAAAATCATCTTTAAACACGCATTCACCGTTCATACCGCACTTGTTGCAGGCAATGCAAGGATGAACATTTTTTTGTGCAGAATCAAATCTTACAACTGTATGTCCGATCTCCTCTGCTCCCTTAATGAAGTTTTCAACAAGTGTGTTTGAATTCCCGTTCATTCTCGGGCTGCCTGTTATAACAAGTATTTTCATCTTTTTCCCTCCTGTATTTTCACTGCTTTGTGTTACCGAAATTCCTACAATGCCGGCGCCTGCTGCCGCTGCAGCAGTAAGTAGTGTATTCTTTATAAAATCTCTTCTGTCCATTTTATTAGCTCCTGAATATTAGTCTAATACATTAGAGCGGCTCTAAGTCAAGGGGTATTTGTTAAGGTAGTTGGGGTAATTGCAAGGCAGAAGAGGAGAACAAAAATGAATTTAATCAGATAAAAAATAATACTGATTTTTTATGCAAAAAAGCGGAGAATTATTCTCCGCTTTTTCAAGTTTTGTTTTAAACTTAACCAAGAAGTTCTTTTACTTCGCTTGCAAGGTTTTTAGTGTCAAGTTTAAGCCCTGGTCCCATTGTTGTTGTAAGGTAAGCAGACTTAACATAAGTACCTTTTGCTGAAGACGGTTTTGCTCTTAAAACTGCATCTGCAAGAGTTGCAAAGTTTTTAATAAGGTCTTCTTGAGAAAATTGAATTTTACCGATAGGACAGTGAATCATACCTTGTTTGTCGGCACGGAATTCAACTTTACCTGCTTTTGCATCTTTAACTGCTTTAGCAATATCAAGAGTAACAGTTCCGGTTTTCGGGTTCGGCATCAAGCCTTTAGGACCTAACACTTTACCTAATTTACCGAGCATACCCATACAATCAGGAGTTGCGATAAGAGTATCAAACTCAAACCAGCCGTTGCTGATTTTATCGATAATGTCTTCAGTACCTGCAAATTCTGCGCCTGCTTCTTTTGCTTCGGTAACTTTAGCACCTTTAGCAATAACACAAACGCGGACTTCTTTTCCTAAGCCTGCAGGAAGTACAACTGTAGAACGTACCTGTTGATCGGCGTGTTTTACTTCAATACCTAATCTCATGTGGCATTCAACAGTTTCATTGAACTTGGAAAGTTCTTTTGATATTTCTTGTAATTTAGCTATGGCTTGTGTAGAAGTTGTCGGTTGTTCAAACCCTTCTAACATTTCCATAACTTTCTTTTGTTTTTTAGTTAATTTTGACATTTTAAATTTCCTTTCATGGTATTAGCGGACAAAAGTCCTTCCATAATTTACTTACGCTTCTTCTTTAACTGTAACACCCATAGCTCTGCAAGAACCTTTAATCATATTAACGGCTGCTTCCATAGATGTAGCGTTCAAATCGTTCATTTTGATTTTAGCGATTTCTTCCAGTTGAGCGCGGGTAATTTCACCGACTTTTTGTTTGTTAGGTGCAGCAGAACCTTTTGAAAGGTTGATTGCCTTCTTAATCAATACAGGAGCCGGAGGTGATTTTGTAACAAAAGTGAAACTTCTGTCTTCATAAACATCAATAACAACAGGGATGATATATCCTGCTTGTGATTCTGTTTTAGCGTTGAACTGCTTACAGAAATCCATGATGTTAACACCGTGCTGACCGAGTGCCGGACCTACCGGTGGTGACGGGTTAGCTTTACCTGCTTCTATTTGCAGTTTAATTTTACCTACTACTTTTTTTGCCATTTTATTTCTCCTTTCGTGGTACGAACGGGGGGCAGCCCCTTCCACGTACTATTCATTATATTTTTTGAATTTGTTTGTATTCTAACTCAACAGGTGTTTCACGTCCGAATACCGAAACGTTAACTCTGAGTTTAGCTTTATCCGGATAAACTTCCGTAATATCGCCGACAAAGTCTGCAAACGGTCCGGATATAATTCTGATTTTGTCGCCTGCTTTAACATCAAGTTCAATCTTTTGAACCTGTGAAGTAGAGCGGTGAATAATCTTTTTAATTTCGCTTTCTTTTGCAGGGATTGGTTTTTTAGCGGAACCGACAAACTTGGTAACGCCTGCTGTATGACGTACAACGTACCAGCTGTCCTCGTCCATAATCATTTCGACCAGAACATAGCCCGGGAAGATTTTTTCATCTTTTTCGTGCTTTTTACCGTTTTTAATCTGGGTAACGGTTTTTTGAGGAACTTCCACACGGAAGATTTTATCAGACATATTCATGTATTCAATACGTTTTTCGAGGTTGCTCTTAACCTTGTTTTCGTAGCCCGAATATGTGTGTACAATATACCAGCGTTTTTCATTTTTGCGGCGGCTTTTGTGTTCTTCTTCCGGCTGTTCTTCCGCTAAAACTTCTTCATTCTCTTCTGTTTCAGCTATATTCATTTCTTGGTCTTTTTCACTCATTACCATTCACCTTATATTTTGGATAATACGAAATCAAATAAAATATCTACAACGTAGATAAATACGGTAAATACAAAAACGATACCTACAACGAATACTGTTTCAACGACGACCTGTTGTCTTTCAGGCCAGGTAATTTTGCCCCATTCGGATCTTACGCCTTTAAAATAATTAACAATTCCGTTTGCGGCATTGGTCATTTTCACGTTTTCGTTAGTTTTAGTACTCATTTTTGTTCCTTTTTTATAAAATCACGCCCTGAAGGACTCGAACCCTCGACATCCGGTTTTGGAGACCGACGTTCTACCAGCTGAACTAAGGACGCTTATAGCAGACGAGCCGATTCGCCTGCTTTATTGCTACTTAGTTTCTTTATGGTTAGTGTGTTTTTTACATGTCGGACAATACTTGCTTAATTCAAGTCTGTCTTTTATGTTTTTTTTGTTCTTAACGGTTGTGTAGTTTCTTTCCTTGCAGTCTTCACAAGCAAGAACTACCATTCTGTCATTTTTTCCTTTAATGCCCATTGTTTTATTCCTTTATATAATTTGTTTTCTATCTAAAACAGAATGTGGCTCCCACATTCTGTTTTTATCGGCGTACTATTTTATATTATTACAAACATATTTTAATTGCAAATAATTGCAAAGATTTGTTAAGGGGCGAGGAGAAAATTATAAAACAGGTGCTGACACATTAATTCAAAGAGCTTAAGCCGGATTAGTAGGTCTACACGCCCAAAGCGCTTATAATAAAATATACATGCAGGCGATATATGCCAAGTTGGTATTTGTATATATTTTTATGATAGTATAAAATATGTGACATATAATTTCAGGGTAAACAAATGAAAATATTAGCGATCAATAATACTAGTAACTATCAGAATAAATCCTTTCAAGCACAGTTTAACCGGACGAAGTCTTTAAAAGATGCTTTTACGGCAGCAGAGATACTGCATAGCGGCAATAACGGGCAAAAAGCTATGAGTGAGAGTTTTTTACTTGCTGTAAAATCACTTTTAGGAAACGGGAGTGATGAAAAAATTAATATATATGTCGATTCAAAATCGCAATTGCTTGAACGCGGCGAAAAAGCGATGAATACGGTTATTAGGGCGGCAAGAAAGAGAGAGCCGGAATTTGATAGTTTAAAAGTCGGATACGAAGGTAAAGATATGTACTATAAAAATACGGTTACTCCGGAAGAACTGTCAATTATAACCCCTGAACTTGATAAATTGTCACAGATAGATAAAACTTCTCTTGATGTCCTTGAGCAAATCTGCAGGATAAATTGGAAGATTGAAAATAAACTGCACAAATTTTTTGTGGAAGATTTGCTGGCGCTTAAGGATAAAATATTTAATAAATAGTTGGTATACACAGCCGGTTTGTTTTGGTCATTATAATTAAGAGTAAATGACAATCCGTGATTGAATTATAGTGCAAATAAGCGCGCAAACGCAGTTGTTAAAAACGGGTGGTTTAACACCACCCGCGTAATTATTTATTGTTTACCCCCTTCCGCCTATCCCAGCCAGTGGAGGAAGCGTATTCCGATATAAAGTGTTGACATTACAAGTGATACAAGTGTTACCAGAACACCGTACTTAAGGTAGTACATAAACTTAATCGGATAACCTTTTGCCGCGGAAGTTTCTGATACAATAACGTTTGCGGCTGCGCCGATGATTGTCATATTTCCGCCAAGGCAGGCGCCTAAGGATAAACACCACCATAGCGGCAGGGTATAGGCTTCACCCATCTGGTGCTGGATTTCTAATAGCATTGGTGCCATTGTTGCGGTATAAGGGATGTTGTCTACAACTCCCGATAAAATCCCAGAGCACCATATAATGAGCATAGATGCCGCATTTTGTGAGCCGTGTGTTACGTTCAAAATCCAGTCTGCCATTATTTTAATTCCGCCTGCTGCGTCAAGCGCACCAATTATAATGAACAATCCTATAAAGAAGAAAATTGTGTTCCACTCGATTTCTTCAAAGATTTTACCCGGCTTTTCGAATAACAACAGGACACTTGCGCCGAGCATAGCTGTAACACAGGTTTGGATGTGGGTTATATCGTGAAGAATAAATCCTATTATTACAAGAACAAGCACAATCGCAGAACGGTATAAAAGAAATTTGTCCGTAATTGTACCTGAGTTATCAAGGTTTGCTACTTTTGCCATCCTGTCAGGGGTTGTTACGAGCTGTTTTTTGAAAATTCTCGCAAGAATAAATACATTAACAATAAGTATCAAAGTTACAATATCTGTTAACTCTTTTAAGAAATCAAGAAAAGATAAGCCGGCAACACTCCCTATAATTATGTTTGGCGGGTCTCCTATCAGTGTTGCTGTGCCGCCGATGTTTGAGGCTAAGATTTCTGTTATAAGAAACGGTATCGGATTAATATCCAGTTCTTTAGCGATAACAAATGTTACAGGCATAATAAGAATAACAGTGGTAACATTGTCTAAAAAGGCAGAGGCTATTGCTGTAAAAAAAGCAAGGGAAAAGAATATTTTTACGGGATGTCCTTTGGTTTTTTTTAACATTTCATTTGCAAGCCAGTTAAACATACCGCTTCTTGCGCAGATGCTTACTATAATCATCATTGCAACCAGTAAAAATATTACATTAAAGTCAACAAAATTAATAAAGTACCGCGGGTCAAGCGCCCCGCCACCCGTTGTCTGGTATTGGCTCAAAAGCCCTAATATCAGTGTAATACTGGCGCCGAGAAGTGCTATTGTTGTTTTGGGTATTTTTTCGATTGCAATAAAAATATAAGAAATTATCAAAATAGCCGCAGAAACAGCTATTGCGTTGTTTTGGATAAATCCTCCCAAAAAGTCCATAAGCTCTCCTTTTCTTTTATTAACCCGTATTTATCCATTCTATCATAAATCCATTAAAAATTGAATTGACTTAAAGACTCCGGTTTTATTATAATTTAAATATGGCACAAATAATTAAGGTACAAAAGGGTACAAAGGATATATTACCGCAGGATATGGCTGTTTGGCATAAGATGGAGGCGGCTGCACTTGAAATCTTTACGAGGGCAGGTTATAAAGAAATCCGCACACCTATTTTTGAGGCGACAGAGCTTTTTCAGCGCGGGGTCGGTGATACAACCGATATTGTAAACAAAGAGATGTATACATTTGAAAAGTCTGAACGTTCATTAACCTTAAGACCTGAAAATACGGCGGGAGTTGTTCGTTCGTATATTGAAAACGGGATGCACAGACTTTCAGCACCCGTAAAATTGTGGTACAAAGGTCCTATGTTCAGGTATGAACGTCCGCAGGCTGGACGTCAACGCCAGTTCCATCAGGTAGGTGTCGAAATGTTCGGTATTGAAGACCCGTCTGCGGATGCGGAAGCTATACTGCTTGCATTAAACTACTTAAAAAAACTCGGGCTGCCCAATCTCTCGGTGGAATTAAATACCCTCGGGTGCGCAAACTGCAGAAAAGAATTCAGAGCCCTGTTAATTGAAACATTGCGTCCTCACTACGATAAGCTCTGTGATGACTGTAAAGAACGTTTTGAAAAAAATCCTTTGAGGCTTTTAGACTGTAAAGTCGAGTCTTGCAAAGAAATTTTTGCCCTTCCTGAAGTGCAGCAGGTTATTCAGTCAGATTACACTTGCCCGGATTGCAGTTTGCACTTTGAACGGTTAAAAAATTACCTTGATAATCTCGGGGTAAATTATACAGTGAATAAACTCCTTGTAAGGGGGCTTGATTATTATAACAGAACTGTTTTTGAGATAAAATCCGAGAATCTCGGGTCGCAAAACGCGGTCTGCGGCGGCGGACGCTATGATACTCTGGTTTCTAACTTGGGCGGCGAGTCTACCCCTGCAATCGGTTGGGCAATGGGAATGGAGAGATTGGCTGCGCTTTTGCCTCAATCAGAGGAAGAAAAGCTTGATGTTTATGTTGTTTCCGATAACAAATTGGAGGCTATTAAGTTGACAGAACGTCTTAGAGCTTTAAATTACAACGTTGATTTTGATATGGCGGGGAAAAAATTCTCCAAACAGCTTGAAAAGGCAGCAAAATCGGCGCATTTTGCGATAATTCTGGGTGAATATGAAATAAACGGAGAATATTTAACTCTTAAAAACCTGGATACATCGACACAGACACAGTTCCCGCTGGTTAATCTGTCCGATTTTGAGACGCACACTTACAAATTCATAAGCACAAACTCTTCTGAGTGGCTCCAATCAAAACTTTCAATGCTTGCGTCGGGGTTTGTGATGTAGATAAAAAATTTTATTTAACAGGCGGTTGGTTAATTCAACCGTCTGTTTTTTTTGTGTTTGTAAATCCTCCTAAAAATCATAAGCTACGCATATTTGCATCTGATTGTTTTTATAATCATTGTAAACTTTTGTAACAAATATGAATTAGTTTTGTTATAGAAAAATTAAAAACAGGAATATATATTTTGTGGGAACCACGCAAGGATGCATGTAAAAAAATACAAGACAAAATGAAAGGAGTCTCAAAATGTCTTTATCTATTGTTACCAACGTTCAGTCACTCAAAGTGCAACAAAACCTTACTGCGGCAACTGATACCTTAAACACCGCAATCGAAAGAATGACCACAGGTTACAAAATCAACAGTGCAAAGGATGACGCTGCAGGTTACAGTATTGCAGCACAAATGGAGGCAAAATTAAGTTCTTATGACGTTGCTTCAAACAACGCTCAAATTGGTCTGGATATGTTAACCACAACTGAAGAAAACTATTCATTGATTGTTGACCACTTACAACGTATCAGAGACCTGACCGAACAAGCAGCAAACGGTACTTATTCAGATGATTCAAGAGCTGCAATCGAGGCTGAAATTAAGTCAAGACTTGATGAAATTGACCGT
>CALUTH010000053.1 GCA_944323635.1 Candidatus Gastranaerophilales bacterium | reverse complement strand
ATAACTTTGTATATGGTACAATCGGCGCATTTGCAGTTCTTATGGTATGGCTGTATTATACATCAACACTCATACTTATCGGCGGGGAAATAAATTCACAGCTTTACAATGTTTTAGAGAGAAAAGATATTATCTACGAAAAAAAGAAAACAAAACACATGGAGGAACAAGAGTGACAGACTGTATTTTTTGCAAAATAGCAAACGGGGAGTTTAACACACCGTTTGTACTTGAAACAGAAGATTTGGTTGCGTTTAATGACATCAATCCAAAAGCGGATACGCATATTTTAGTTGTGCCTAAAAAGCATTATGCATCACTAAACGAACTGGATAACGAAGAATTACTCGGTAAACTTCTGAACGGAGTAAGACAGGTAACACAAAAACTTGGTATAAAATCTTACAAGACCGTTATTAACACAGGCAAAGATGCAGGTCAGGAAGTATTCCACCTTCACATACACATATTATCAGGGAATATAAAAGGAGTATAACAATGAGCGAATTTTGGAAAGAAATTACACCGGCAGGTTTTGGTATTGCAATAAAACAAAAACAAGTACTTTTTTCTGAGCAATCACCGTTTCAAAAAGTAGAAATCATTGATTCAGACAGCGAACTTGGTAAAATTTTAACCCTTGATGATTTAATGATGACAACTGAGGGCGACGAATTCTATTATCACGAAATGATTTCGCATATACCTATGATGCACCATAAAAAGCCGGAAAGCGTGCTTGTTATAGGCGGCGGTGACGGCGGCACAGTAAGAGAAGTCTTAAAACACTCAACCGTTAAAAAAGTTGTGCTTTGCGAAATTGACGGAATGGTTATTGATGCCTGCAAAAAATACCTCCCGACTATATCATGCGGACTAAGTGATCCGCGAGTAGAAATCCGCGTAGAAGATGCAATTGAATACATTAAAAATAAAAAAGAAGAGTTTGATATAGTATTAATCGACTCGACTGACCCGATGGGGCCCGGAGAAGGTCTGTTTACGGAAGAGTTTTACACAAATGTAAAAAACTCGCTTAAAAAAGGCGGGATTGTAGCGGCACAATCCGAATCGCCTGTTGTTAACAAAAATGAAATCAAAAAGATGTACAAACTTTTAAAGAAAGTATTTCCCGTTTGTGCAACCTACACTTCTCCTATTCCGACATACCCCGGCGGATACTGGGCGTGGGCATTCTGTTCAACAGAAGTTGAACCGCTTTCTTACTATGCAGAGGACAGGGCGACAGAAATAATTAAAACTTGCAAAATCTATAACAAAGAGTATCACAACGCTCGTTTTGCACTGCCAAACTATTTAAAAGAACTTTTAGAAAACTGCTAAAGGAATAGTTTTATATTTAGCGGCGGATTGTTTTATAAAAAACAATCCGCCGTTTGTTATACTTTAACATTACGGCACTTTGCACAATCAGGCTCTGCATGAATTAAGACCGAACATGTGCCAAGTTTCTGCGAAATTTTATCTTCAATTTCATCACAGATATTGTGGCAATTTAATATAGTCATATTTTCAGGGAAGAGTAATGTGCATTCTATTTCCTTTGACGGGCCTACACGCCTTGTTTTCAGGCTTTTTACCCCGATTACGCTATTCTGTTCAAACCCTTTTATTATCGTCTCAATTTCATTTAAGTCTTCAGGCGGAAGGGAAGAATCAAGAAGATTATCTAAAGTACTTTTAGAGATTTTTAATCCGGCTCTCAATATAAAGAGTGCGACAATAATTGCGATAAGCGGGTCAAGTAATGTAATTCCCGTGATTTTAATTAAAACTAGCCCTATTAAAACCCCGAGTGATGACCAGATGTCCGTTCTCAAATGTTCGCCATCGGCAAAGAGCGAAACCGAACCGCTTTTCTTTGAAACATAAAAAAGATAGCTGCTTACAAGGTAATTGGCGACAACAGCAAAACCCATAACCGCAATACCGATAGAACTTTCTGCTTGAAGAGAAATTCCGGTAACCAGTTTTTTAGCAGCCTCGTAAATAATAAATAAACCCGCAAAGACAATCAAGCCGCCTTCTATGAACCCTGACATATCCTCATACCTGCCGTGCCCGTAAGGATGTTTTGCATCCGCGGGTTCAGAAGAGCGCATAACCGCGAAAAAAGTAATAATTGAGGCTAAAAAGTCGCTAAGCGAATGGATAGCTTCCGATATAATACTAATACTGCCGGAAATAATACCCGCAACGAGTTTCAGCAATATTATCACAGCGTTGGATGTAATTGAAAGCCCCGCCGCTAATTTTTTTTGTGTCTCAATGCGCATAAGAGTATTGTGCCCTTTTGGCGGTGAAATGTCAAGAAAAGATTTGTGCAGAAGAAGGAAGACCCTTCTTAAGTTATACATTACTAATTTTGTCCCATAAGCACTAATAAATTGTTCATTACTTATTCAGCAGAATTTACCCCTTTTATTTTCTTGCATTTTTGAACCCTTTTTGTTCTAGCGGGTTAACAAAAGAATATTATCTAAATATTACTTTAACTCTCTGACATTGTGTGTTTTATAATAATTTTCCGTAAGTTTATTTATAAATAGCTAATCTCTTAATATGTCTTTCTTATCGGTTATAAGATAAAATATAATAATAATTAATATATTGATACTAATACATAATTAACCCTTCACAATATGGTTATCTTGTTAAGAGCTCAGATGTTATTTTATTAAATTTTTAATTATAAAATAAAATTATTATAACTTTCATCAATCTGATCCTGTTCAATACCTATATACCTTAGAGTTATACTCGGATTTGAGTGATTAAAAATTTTTTGAAGCATGGCAACATCTTTAAATTTTTTGTAGTGATGATAACCAAAAGTCTTTCTTAATGTATGTGTTCCAACCTTTTCCTGTATTCCGACAGTCTGACAAGCCGCCTTTATAATATAATAAGCACCAAACCTGTCGAGCCGGTTTTGAAATATAGAAACGAACAAAGCCTCCTCAGATTGTTTACCTCTTGTAAAATTTTCTATCATGGGTCTCAGCTTTGAATTAATCGGGAATTTTTTATATTTTCCTGTTTTCTTTTCGATAATCTGGATATGACTTTTGTTTCTTACATCACCTACATTAAGGGCAACAATATCAGAAATCCTTAGACCGCAATTTGTTCCAATAGTAAATAATAATAAGTCTCTGGGGCTGTTTTCTGCAAAATATCGTTCCAATTCCTTAATACTTTCTATACACCTGATAGGCTCAACCATTGTCATAAATTCTCCTTTCTTTTGATCTGCAACAATTTTGGGGTATCCCCTGAAATAATTTTCGGTCACAATAAGGATTTCTGCAAAATATTGAAAAATACAAATAGTTAATTGACTAGATAAAGCATGCAGATGTAAGTTTAACAGTAAAATTTTGCATTAAAAAAGCCCCTCGCGGGGCTTAAACTTCGGAAAAGGAGGGATTCGAACCCTCGGTGCAGGTTACCCCACACAACACCTTAGCAGGGTGCCGCCTTAAACCTACTCGGCCACTTTTCCTCTCGTGTGTGTTCTTATAGTAACATAAATAATTTTTATTTCAAACTTTTATTTTTATCAAGTTAAAAGCCAAGCTGTCATAGCATCATATACCCAAAATACAATGGGTCTGACATATAGAAAAAGGGCTTGCACTGTTGCAAGCCGCTTCTTTCTCATCTTACATCCTCGTCAGTATATTACTTTACTGCTCTCAATTCTGTCTGAAGTCCGGAATCGGCGTTTACCCTTACCGCTTCAGCAATTGCCATCGTTCTACGCTTTTTTGCTCCTCTCAATATAAATTCAACACATGAACTTGTATTGTTAGTCGGTTTTTCTAATTTCTTCAGCATCTGTAATTTCCTTTCGTAATAATATATTCGGCACATTTTCAAAAAACTTTAGGATTTTTAAGCATTTTTTTACAAAAATTTACAATTATCATATTCCCGCTGAATAATTAAAAAATAATTAAGATATTAAAAATCATCTTGATTAGAGTTTTTTTTTATCCTACAATCAGATTGTAAAAGATTATTACCACAATAAGAAGGAGTAAAACTTATGGTAAATGTAGCAATTAACGGATTCGGAAGAATCGGCAGAAACACTTTGAGAGCTGCCATCAGAGAAGGTATTTTTGACAAAATTAATTATGTAGCTATCAATGACCCTGGTTTAAAACCAGCTGAAGCTGCACTTCTTTTCAAACACGACTCTGTAATGGGTAAGTTTGACGGTTCAGTAGAAGCATACGAAGAAGGTATCATTGTTAACGGTAAAAAGATTAAATTCTTTGCAGAAAAAGACCCTGCACAACTTCCCTGGAAAGATTTAGGTGTTGAAGTTGTTGTTGAATCAACTGGTTTCTTTACTGACGCAGAAAAAGCAAAAGCACACATCACTGCAGGCGCTAAGAAAGTTATCATTTCTGCACCTGCAACAAACGAAGACATTACTATCGTTTTAGGTGTTAACGACAAGATGTATGATCCGGCAAAACACAATGTAATTTCTATGGCATCTTGTACAACTAACTGCTTGGCACCTGTTGCTAAAGTTATTGATGAAAAATTCGGCATTGTTAAAGGTTTAATGACAACTGTTCACTCTTACACAGGCGACCAAAGAATCTTAGACGCAGGTCACAAGGATCCCCGTCGTGCAAGAGCAGGCGCTTTGAACATCGTTCCTACAAAGACCGGTGCTGCTAAGGCTGTTGCTCTCGTATTACCGCAATTAAAAGGTAAATTGGACGGTTTCGCTATGAGAGTTCCAACCCCTGACGTTTCCTTGGTTGACGTTGTATTTGAACTTGCTAAAGACGTTACTGTTGAAGAAGTTAACGCTGCATTAAAAGCAGGCGCTGACGGTCACGTTCTTTGCTACACTGAAGAACCGCTTGTATCTTCTGACTACATCGGTACTTCACAATCTTCAACTGTTGACGCTTTATTAACACGTGTAATGGGCGGCAACCAAGTTAAGATTATTTCTTGGTACGATAACGAAATGGGTTACTCAACAAGATTAGCTGAAACAACATTAATGGTTGCTTCTAAATTATAATCAACCGATTATATAAGTTTAGAAAGAGGCTCTCAAAATTGAGGGTCTCTTTTTATTAGGGATTTGCATCTTTAATTTATAACGCACATTTATTTACAACTTCTTGAGGCGCCCCCCTTCTTACCCCTTACCCATTTACCCCCTTTGTAAAGTTTTATTGTAATATTTTGAACTTCTGCATTGAGTATAGTTTAATATATATAGGAGGAGTAATGAAAGAGTACGATAATGACAAAAATATTATAAATATTTTTGCCTCACACCATAATAAAAAGAATCAGGGAAAGAATGAAAATATACGGTATTTTGCCGGATTTAACTACGTCAAAATAAACAAAGACAAGAACGGAAACAAGTTTAACAAAGAGCGTCTTTTGGCTTATGCTGAAAAATGTCATTATATAGTAAGCGTTATGCGGGAGCTGGACGGAGAAATCTGGCTTTATAACTATGATGTAACGAATGATGACCTGCCTGATTTCATAAAAGCATTTGAGAAAAATACTTTAAACGGTAA
This sequence comes from Candidatus Gastranaerophilales bacterium, assembly GCA_944323635.1. Taxonomy (GTDB): domain Bacteria; phylum Cyanobacteriota; class Vampirovibrionia; order Gastranaerophilales; family Gastranaerophilaceae; genus CALUTH01. The sequence continues at coordinate 8,352 of CALUTH010000053.1, read as the reverse complement.
AATTATTGAGATAGAAAAATACTTCCCTGAGGATCTGGCATAAATGACCTGCGAATTTCATGATTTACACGAAGCCCTGTATAACTGCAATAAACCCTACCAGTACGTAGGGGGAGAAATTCTTGCTGCAAACAAAGATTTTAACAGTGCTAAACTGAGATTTGCTTTTTTATTCCCGGACAAATACGAAATAGGGATAAGCAACCTCGGGGTGAGGATTTTATATGATTTAATCAATAAACACCCTGATTTTATGGCGGACAGAGCCTACGCGCCGGAACCGGATTTTCAACCCGAGTTTTTATACGGGCTGGAAAGCAAACGACCACTTAAAGACTTTGATGTTGTAGGGTTTTCACTACAGTACGAATTATCTTACCCTACGGTTTTAAAACTCCTTGATATGAGCGGCATACCCTATCTGTCAAAGGAGAGAGGAGAAAATATACCTATAATTATCGCAGGCGGTCCCTGCACTTATAATCCGCTGCCAATGGCTGATTTTATAGACGCTTTTATTATCGGAGACGGTGAAAAAGTTAATATTGAAATATGCGAGTCGCTTCTCAGAAACAAACACCTGACAAGAACCGAACGGATTAAAAAACTGTCAGAAATTGAAGGGGTATGGGTTCCTGTTTGCGGCAAAGAGAAAAGAGTACAAAAATGTGCCGTACCGCTTGATTATGAAACAGCGCTAAAAGCATATCCGATACCTTTTTCAAGTTCTGTCCACGACCGCGCGGTTGTAGAAATACGCAGAGGCTGCGGGCGGATGTGCCGTTTCTGCCAGCCGGGACATGTAACCTTGCCGGTAAGAGAACGTGAGGCAGAGGATATTATTAAAATAACAAAAGAACTTGTGCATAATACGGGATATGACGAGTATTCACTTCTTTCCCTCGCTTCAAACGATTACTCCAATATAAAGGAGGTTATAAAAGAGCTGGGAGTTGAGTTTAATAAAAAGAAAGTATCCGTATCTCTTCCAAGTCAGAGAATTGACGGGTTCAGCCTTGAACTTGCAAATCTCGTACAATCGGTAAGAAAATCGACAATAACGCTTGCTCCGGAAGCAGGCAGCCAGAGACTGAGAAACGTTATTAAGAAAAACATTTCAAAGCAGCAAATACTTGATGCGGTATACACATTGTACGAAAACGGCTGGTCAAGATTAAAATTCTACTTCATAACGGGACTGCCGACAGAAACAAAAGCAGACCTTGATGAAATGGCAGAACTCCTAAACGAATTAAAAAACGGGATAAGAAGGATAAAGAAAGAAAAAGGACTTAAGCACGGATTTGATATTGTTTGCACCCTGTCAATATTTGTACCCAAACCTTTTACACCGTTTCAGTGGTGTCCGCAGAAAGATCTGGACACAATTACGGAAAACATACATTACCTTAAAGACAAAACCGCACATATAAAAGGGCTGAAAATTAATTACCACGAAAAATACATTTCACTCATAGAAGCAGTCTTAACCCGCGGGGATGAAACACTTTGCAAATATATTGAGGCCTTATATAAAAAGGGATGCTACCTTGACGCGTGGGACGATTATTTTGATAAACGGGTATGGTTTGATACGGCGGAAGAAGTCGGTATAGATTTAAACGCTCTTGCACAGAAAGAATACTCTTTGGATTTACCGCTGCCTTGGGATTTTATTGATACGGGACTTGATAAAGAGTGGCTTAAAAAGGAATACAACGAAGCCTTTAATCAGCCGGAAGAGTTTAATCTACAGCCAACTTGCGAGCAAAAGTGTGTTAATTGCGGAGTATGTAAGAGTTTAAAACTCAAAAAAGTTCTTGCAAAACCTTATATTGCATCAAAAGAAGCACAGAAGGCAGCAAAAATAAAACCGGAGAACCCGAATTTTGTTCACCCCGACCCGAATATTAAAACGTACAAATACAGGTTAAAAATTACTAAGACAGGAAATTTTAAATACTTTTCACATTTGGACTGGCAGAATACATTTTTCAAAGCACTTGCAAGGAGCGGGCTGAATGTTGCATATTCACTCGGATTTAACCCGTCAATGAAGGTCTCTATGGGGGTTGCCCTGCCATTATTCTGTGAAAGTGCAGGGGAACTTGTTGATATTGAATTATATGATGAACTTGCGCCTGAAATAATTTCAGAGAAAATAGAAGACGCACTCTGCGGGCAGGCAAAAGTTATATCGGTAAAAAGAATTGATAAGTCCGCAAAATCAATAGATACAACCGTTCAATGGGCAGAATACCGTATACGCCCGCATTCCGGTCTCCTTTACAAAGATGAAAATTTCAGGTACAATATAGACAAAGTTTTATCTTCCGAAGAGATTTTTCTGACGAAGAAAAATAAAAAAGGTTTAGAAAAAACAATAAACATTAAAAGTTCTATTTACTCGTATGAGTACAGAGATGATTGTTTATTCATAATACTCAAAACCGGTCAAGGTTCCGATATTCCCGCCGTACGTGCGGATGAATTGATGAAACTTATATCAGCGGATATTCTTTTTGATATTAAGCGATTACGGTTCTTTGACGAACAGTTAAAAGAGATATAGAGGATTTACGAAAATGAGCTTACCAACTACTGAAAAGAAAATTGTAATAGCCGAAAGAGACAACATTGCTGCATTAATGGAAAATAAAAAAGTTACGGAATTTTTTATCCACAGAGGAGACGTACTTTTAGGCGATGTTTATCTAGGACAGGTTGAAAATGTACTACCGAGTATTGACGCAGCTTTTATCAATGTCGGTTCTGACAAAATGGGTTTCCTGCACGCAGAAGATGCAATAAAAAAAGGCGCACTTCAGGACAAACTCTATCCTAAACAAAATCTGATTTTACAGGTTATAAAAGAACCAGTCGGACATAAAGGTCCGCGTTTGACAACAGAAATAAGCCTTCCCGGACGTTTTCTGGTACTTATGCCTACAGAAAAGGGCATCAGTGTAAGTAAAAAGATTACGGGAATAAAAGAACGCGCAAGACTTAAATCAATAGTAAGCCTGTTAAAACCGGTAGGTGTAGGTATTATTGTAAGAACAGAGGCAGAAGGACAGTCCGAAGCGGATATTCAGGAAGATTTGGAAATTCTGCTTGAAAAATGGAATAATATTATTACTTCTGCTGAAACGCTTGAACCGCCAAGCCTTTTATACAGAGATCAGGATTTGTTGTACAGGGTTATCAGAGAAGCGTGTACGGAAGATGTACAAGAAATCATTGTTGATACAGCATTTGCGCTCAATCGTGTTCAAACACTTTTGCAAAACTGGCACCTTGGTAAAAACATAAAAGCGACACTGTACAAAGGTTCAGACCCTCTGCTTGTTGCTATGGGTATTCATAAAGAAATAAAAGCAGCACTGCAAATGAAAGTTAATCTGCCGTCCGGCGGATACCTGTTTATCCAAACAACAGAAGCACTTACTGTTGTTGACGTTAACAGTGGTAAATTCACAAATTCCGCTACGCAGGATGAAACAATACTCAAAACAAACCTTGAGGCTGTACAGGAAATTGCAAGGCAGTTACGGTTAAGAAATATCGGCGGTATGATTATTATCGACTTTATTGATATGACAAAACGGGTCGATAAACTTGCGGTAATGGAGGCGTTTGAATTGGCGCTTGAACCCGATAAGGCAAAACCGCAAATTGGTCAGCTCTCAGATTTAGGGCTTGTAGAATTAACACGGCACAGACAGGGACAAGCACTTGCAGAAATCTTTGCAAAACGCTGTCCGCACTGTCAGGGCAACGGTTACATTATGGAAGAACTTAAGTTTGCATCTTCAACCGCTGACGGAGAATACAGAGCAAAAGCCGCAAAACTTAAACTTCCTGTCGGAAACTTTAAAAAGAATAACAACAATAATAAATTTAACAATAGAAATCAAAAACCTGCACAAGAGCAGGAGGAATTGCAGGAAATACAACAGCCTGAAGCACCTGACATCACAGAAACAGCTGTAGTTGTTGAAAATCCGTCTGTTATTGCAACTGAAGAAGTTGAAAAGAAAGAACAGGAAAAACAGGAAAAAGAAACAAGCAGCAAGAAAAAACGCGGCGGGAAACGTTTTGAAAGACGCAAAGCCAAAGAAGCAGCCGCAGCAGAAGTAGAAACAGCAGAAACAATACTTCCGCCAAACGCTGAAATTGCACCCGTAATACCGGAAGAAGCTGCGGTTAAACATGATGAAACAACGCCGGAACCGGAGCAAACTGTACAGCCGGCAGATTCACAACCTGCAGAAGAAGCTGCGGACGATACTGCAGAGACACAGCCTGTCAAGAAAAGACGTCCGAACCGCGGAACACAAAAGCGAAGCAGAAATACTAAAAGAACTAAAAAAACAAGTGAGGAATAACCGGCTTGAATAAAGTTGAATTAAAGAAAAAACTATTAACCGTTTTTTGTCTACTGATGTTATTGACACCTGTATTAGCGGAAGAACCTGCATCAACAGGGAACACATCAGGAACTGGAGCCGCAGCGCAGACTGAAACAGCCGCTAAAAAGGCAGCACCCGCTCAGGACACAAAAAACACAGACTCTGATAAAAATACACAAAATAAAATTGTATATAAAGAACCTGTAAGCAAACGTAAAATTGCGATGAAATTTATTTACGCAATGGCAGGAGTTGCGGTATCTTCAATCTTATTATTTGTTATATTAACACTGTACAACAAAATCCGTTCAAAAATGGTGCAGCCGCCGTCATCAGATTATACAAACACTTTAACGACTCCAAACAATTTGAAAGACGCTGTTAATATTTATCTTGAAAAGACAAAATAGTATGGCAAGAGAGTTTCAATTATATATTGTTCCGACACCGATAGGCAATCTTAAAGATATAACTTTAAGAGCCGTTGAAGTACTAAAAAGCGTTGATATAATTGCCTGCGAAGACACGCGGACAACCCAGAAACTTTTAAACCACTATGATATAACGACAAAATGCTGTTCCTATCACAAATATAATGAGAAAGAGCGGATAAACCTGTTTAAATCGTATATTAACGAGGGAAAAACTATCGCTCTCGTTTCTGATGCCGGAACACCTTTAATCTGCGACCCCGGGGCGGTATTGCTTGAAGAACTGTTAAAAGACGGTGTTGCCATAACCGCACTGCCCGGAGCATGCGCAGTGACTACTTTTGTCTCACAAGTTCCGCGGGAGGGTGAAGAATTTACGTTTATCGGTTTTATTCCAAGAACAGCAGAGGGGATAAAAAAAGTTGTTACGGACAATATGAATAAACACCTTATATTTTATGAAGCGCCGGAGAGGATTTTAAAAACACTTGAAACAATAAAAACCACGCGCGGCGATATAAAAATTGCACTCGGACGTGAATTATCAAAACTCTTTGAAGAAATAAAAATCGGAACAATTAGCAAAATTCAGGAATATTTTAAAGACGAAATAAGGGGCGAAATTGTCTGTATGCTCTACCCCTCATCAAATATTAATGATGATGAGCTTATAAACAGAATAAAAATTCTAAAATCAAAAGGGTTTAAAGCAAAAGAAATATCAGTTATTCTGTCCTCTTTGTTTGATGAAAACAAGAACAGGGTCTACGATTTAGCAGTAAAAAGTGAATAGCTAAAATACCGCTTTTATTTGTTTTGCGGATTTTATGCACCAAATTATGTAAAAGGTTGTATAAACTCCTGAAAGGGTTTTAAATATTTATTTTATCGGGGGCTATGCACTTGATACTTTTTATTAAAATCTTTTGTCCTTCCGGACTGGAAACAGTAACGCCGTCCGGCGGATCCTCCGGACGGGGTCTCTTTTGGCGGCAAAAGAGACGGAAAACCGCCACCCTATGCTGCGTTCGCACATCAATTGTATAGTTCAACATCAAGCGGGCAAACTCGACACTATGTGTCTCAGACAATGCCCGCATTGTAGTTGTTTCACTAACATTGATGGCTCACTCCGCAGAGGGTGAATTAAAATATTTACCCCTTTGTAAATTTTTGTAACAATATACGTTAAAACACTAAAGTTTTTCTAAAATGTGCCGTTATTTCCAGTATATAAAGGAAAGGTCATGCAGTTTGGGTAACGAGATTTCTCAAAAAATCGACAGCTTTACGCAGTCGCATATAAAGGAGTTGAAGGACGAAGAACGTAAACAGGGTAAAAAGTTTACTAAATACGAAATCGCTCAATTTATGCTCTCTCAAAATCTCCTCTCTCAATCAGACTTTGCATCCTGGATGAATACAAAAGAAGGCGCAGACAGTGAAATATACTCCCGAATGCAGCAAATGGCTCGGCAGTCAGGCAGTATATGGGGATATAATAATCAACAATCCTACCTTGAGTCGTTTCACGATATTCCTGCTGCAAAAACTACCGCCGCACCCAAATGGGCCAAAGAAGACAATCAGGCAAGAGAAGACGCAGTCAATATTTTATCCGGTATTGCAAATACCGCATACTCTAAAGTCAAAGGTTACCATGACAGTATCGGATACATCTCTTTTGATGCTGTATGGCAGGGATTAAACGTCATAGGCGACGGGTTATTTGATTCTATTACAGGGAGAAATGATTTCGGTACGGTCTTTGAATACGAAGATGGACTCCAATACGAAATTAACAAGCTTAATCAATTAAAATCAAAAACAAAAAAACAAAACGAGTTTGCTAAAGAATTTAAAAATCTCTACGGCATTGATTTTAATCCGGAAGCTTTTAAAAAGCTTGGTGAGGTTAACAGTCAATTAAATGAATTAAACACTTGCGAAGCATTAAGCAAATACTTTGAATTCGGGATAGAAAAAATTAAAGGTACAGATTTTGACAGCTTTGAACCTGCGGCACTCTTATCTCCCATCCTTGGTAACGATGCTAAGGCATACATTGATAATTTAAGGCAGGAATGTCAGAACGATACTGAATTACAAGAAAAACTTACTCAAATTCTGGCGGAGGGAAAAAACGAAGCCGATAAAAAAGCAAAATCCTTTAACCGCGAAGAGTTGGAGGGCAGCTTTAAAACCGCCTACAAAAATGCAATGGGAGAATACAACGCTGATGAAATAACCGAAAAATTTATTACCTCATCCCAAACCAATGCAATGTTATTAGAGACCGCGGCAATAATCGGTACTTCTTTTTTAACCGCAGGATCCGCCACGGTTCTTATGTTAAAGAATAAAGCAGTGAAAACCCTCGGGACAATAGCGGGTAAGCAGGTTTTTAAAGCCGGTATGACCACAACTATGGCGGCACTCTCGGCAGCAGAAACAATTGCAGGAGGTCTTACAAGTAAAGAGGGCTTGACTTTAGATAAAGGTAAAGAAGCCTGGGAGCAATTAAAAAGCGGTTTAATGTACAACTATTTCGCTGCGTACGTTTCAGGGCCGCTCGGTAATGCTGTTCAAAAAGTTCTCTCTAAAAACCCCAACTTCTTTAAATCAATTATCTCTTCCCACAAATTTACTCTTGTTGCAGGCACAACTACCGAAACGACGGCAGATGTACTCTTTGACAGGTTAACATCGGACCTTTCCCTAAAAGAATCTCTTGAACAAAACGGGCTCATGAACTTCGGAATGATGATTGCAGGTGCAAGAATGCACGGCGCAAGCCAGAATGCATCCGCCCTCTCTAATGTCAAAATCGAAAAAATGAAGGATGGAACGTATAACATAAAAGAAAACAACCGCGTTCTTTGCAAAGCCAGGGATGAAAACGAACTTGCGTTTGTTATTCTTTCGATTGCTAAAAAGAAAAACAACGCAATTCCTGAACTTAAAGGATATTTGACAAAGAAAGAATTTAATAAAATGAAAAAAGATGTTGAAACTAAATTAAAAAAACTTAATATGACTGTCGTTAATGACTGGAATGAATATAGCCTTCAACTTATGAATAAAATTCTATCTGATGAAACATTTTACAATAATCAAAATATTATGCAGCTTACTGAACGAACTTTATCAGTTATTAACACACCGGAACAGTTCAAACTTGCTGATAAAATCTTTTCCGATGAAAGATTGTATAACAATGAAATAGTAATGAAGAATGCAAGCAGTATACTTCATAGCGCCCGTGGCACTGAACAATTCAAACTTGCTGATAAAATCCTTTCCGATGAAAGATTGTATAACAATGAAATAGTAATGAAGAATGCAAGCAGTATACTTTATGGAATCCCTTATTACACTGAAAGATTCAAACTTGCTGATAAAATTCTTTCTGATGAAAATTTGTATAATAATCAAATAGTAATGGAGAATGCCAGCAGTATAATTGATAGCGCCCGTGACACTGAAGGAATCAAACTTGCTGATAAAAT
>CALUTH010000052.1 GCA_944323635.1 Candidatus Gastranaerophilales bacterium | reverse complement strand
TGCGCTTGCAAAATTAAAGATAGAAGAATTTTTGGTGCTGGATAATGTTGACAAGATTTCTCTTGAACTTTCCCCTAAAGCAGCACTTGCGGTGAGAAGCAAAACAACACGTTGCAGGCAGGTCATCCTCGCAAACCGTGCAGAAGATACGTTTAAGAGAAAAACTTTTATTACATCTCTGGATGAGATTACTCCTTCAAATCCTGAGGAGGGAAAAATATTAGAACGTATGAAGGATCAGGCGTTGTATCTGCCGACATCAGGAACCAGCGCAAACGCTTTTGTCGTAAAGTACGCAGGGCGTTCAGAGCAGGAAATAGCAAAGAGACTTTTAAGGGCGTCCGTTGCAACCATTGAACACGTAAAACCAGACTCTAAAGGCGGAGGAAACACTCTGGGAAATTTTATGCTTGTGTCAGCGCAGGTAAACAGCCGGCGGGCTAATATGCCGCTTGAAAAATATATAGGGCGCTATCCCGATATTCCAAGGTATTGCCAGCAGTACATAAACCAGATAATAAGTTTGATTTATAAGGGAAAACTTGGCGGCTGCGAAACTTATCCGTATAAAATCAAAAAAACTTTAGCACAGGAGACAAAAGGACAGGTAGTTTTAAACCTCTCTAAATACCGTTATACTGAGCGTCAGGCTGAAAAGATGGTAAGACAGTATCACTCCCTTGCGGGGAGAAGGTAGAACTATTCTCTTGTTACTTTTTGTAAATATTTATTTGATTTTGGGCAATAACGGATATTGACGGAACTTATGCCCGATGTATGAAGATTTTACCGGAACATAAATATAATACTAATTTAAGATATAATTCTTTCGCACCGTGCCGCTCCTTGTCCAAAAACGCGGACAGTGTACATTTTAGCGGGCATTTCGGTGTTGAAAAATATGCAAAAAATGGTATAGGCTGTCTTATTCATGAGACAGGTTTTTTCCGTGATATGCAGACAAAAGATTTTGTTAAAAATTATATTCTAAAAAACTTTGCAGACAGAAATCCGGTAAAGATTCTTGTCGGCGGATGTTCTACCGGCGAAGAGGCGCTTACGTACAGTATGCTGCTTAATGATATAGGAAAACAAATTAAAATACTCGGGTTTGATATTAGTGAAGAATCAATAAAAAATGCTAACAGCAAAAAGTTTTTGATGCAAAAAATTGACAAAGCCCCCAAAGGATTTATGGATATTTCGTTCCAGTATAAAAGGACTTTGCAGGATGAATTCCTTGCTTTTCCTGCAGAAAAGGCTTTGTCCGGAGAAAAACTATCAAGGAAAAAACTGTTTGATGAGTTTTTCTATATCTCTGACGAAGTACCGGTTCTTCCGAAGGAGAAATTGTGTGAAAGAATTAATAACTGGTTTATCAGAAAGTGTTTAAAGATACATATTCCGACATTTGAAAACAAATATGCAGTTTTAAAAGACGGGAAGGAAGAAAATTGCAAGTTTGTAACCGGTGATATTCTTGAGCTTGATGAGATTACTAAGGGTGAAAAATATGATGTTATTACTTTTACTAATGCGCTTTATCATGTAATAAGCGATATGGTAGGGAATAATTTGTATAGAGTGCTTAATAAGAATGCGGAAAGCACGCTGGAAAGTTTAAGCGTCCAATTGAGAAGAAATTTGAATGAGAAAGGAATATTTGTGCTCGGTGAAGAAGAGGCGCTTCAAACTTTTGATAACGGTCTGGTCGCAAGAGTACTTGAAAGAAACGGGTTTAAATCATTAAATTCCACTGCAGAACATGCCGGAAATATCTGGCAGGGGTAGGGGTAAATAATGCTGTTTTGGGTAATCTATGATTACGAAATAGAAAGTAGGTTGGTTTTACTAAACCGACAAAAACGATGTGGTAAATCCGTGATTTATCGCGTCCTACAGCGCTTGTAGTTAATATTTCGGTGTGGCAAAGTACATTTATTACCTCGTTAGGCTTGTAGTTTGTATTCAGACATGTTAAAACATTTACCCTCATCCGCCAATCTTGTAGTCAATATTCCGGTGCGCCAAAATACATTTCCCCCCCCCCCGGATTAAGAGAATATAAAGAAATCCGAAATTAGATTTTTTGATGTTAAAATATTTTTGTAATAGTTAATAAGGAGCATCAGGCATGTGCGGGATTGTAGGGTATATTGGTAAAGGTTGCGCGTTAGATATTCTTTTGAACGGGTTATCCAAACAGGAATATCGCGGATATGATTCTGCAGGTATTGCACTTATTGTCAATGATAAAGTTGAAGTCTTTAAAGAAGAAGGCAAATTAATGAATCTTAGAAATAAAATTAAACCGCATGCTCCAAAGCTTTTGTCTTCACATGCAGGAATAGGGCATATAAGATGGGCAACACACGGCGCACCGAATACTGTAAACGCGCACCCGCATCAATGTAACTGCGGCAAGGTTGTAGTTGTTCATAACGGGATTATTGAAAACTTTAAAGAGTTAAAGGAAGAACTTGAACAGTGCGGCTGTAAATTTAAGTCACAGACGGATACAGAGGTTATAGCGCATCTGGTGGCGCACGAGTTTTCAAAGGTTAAAAATTTAACAGAGGCGGTATGCCTTGCGACTAAAAGGCTGGAAGGTTCTTATGCGCTGTGTATAATGCATCAGGACGTAAAAGATACTGTTGTTGCGACAAAAAGAAATGCTCCGCTGCTTGTTGGTGTTGGTGAAGGAGAGTATTTTATAGCCTCGGATGTGCCTGCGATAATTGATTACACGAAAAAAGCTGTTTATCTTGAAGATAATCAGGTTGCAACTATTCATAGTGATTTTCTGGGAATTATGGATATAGACCATAATATTATTACTCCTCATATCGAAGTTTTACCGTGGGAGTCTGTTTCTTTAAGCAAAATGGGATACAAACACTTTATGCTTAAAGAAATACACGAACAGCCTGATATTATAAGAAATATTCTTGCAGATAAACTTCACAGCTCTGACGCTGATGTAAGTTTGAACGGTGTAAATATTGATAAGGGAATGCTAAAACACCTTAACAGAATACAGGTTGTTGCGTGCGGGACTTCTTTGCATGCAGCAATTATCGGGAAGTATATAATTGAAACGCTTTGCGATATTGCCGTTGATATTGAACCGTCAAGCGAGTATATTTACAGGAAAACACTTACGGATAAAAACACGCTTGTAATTGGTGTTTCACAGTCTGGAGAAACCGCTGATACTCTTACGGCTGTAAGGCAGTCAAAGAAACGCGGTTCACACATTCTTATTATTACAAACCGTCCGGATTCTACGATGGCGAGGGAGGCAGACAGCTTAATTCCTGTTAATGCGGGTATTGAAGTCAGCGTTGCGGCTACAAAATCTTATATTGCACAGGTTATGTCATTCTACCTTTTAGCAATTCATATTGCTCAAATGAAAGGTACTGTTGATGAGAGTTTGACGGCGGCTTTAAAACATGAATTAATAATGCTTCCGATGAAAATAGAGTCTATTTTGTCGCATAAAGAGCAGATAGCAGAGGTTGCAAAAGTTTATTCCGGATTTAAGAATTTTGTATTTATTGCAAGAGGAATAAACTATGCAACGGCGCTTGAAGGGGCGTTGAAATTGAAAGAAATCAGCTATATTAACGCTACCGGTTATCCGGCAGGGGAACTTAAACACGGACCTATTGCTATGCTTGATGAAACTATGCCTGTGCTGTCAATTTTAATGACGGGATGTGTGTATGATAAAATCCTTTCAAACAGTGAAGAGGCAAAGGCAAGAAACGCAAGGATGATAGCACTAACGGATTCTGAAGATGAAAAACTTGATGACCTGTTTGAACACATAATAAGGGTGCCGCAGGTTCATGAACTGGTTTCTCCGATAATTGCAATTGTTCCGTTGCAGCTTCTGGCATATTATATAGCGGAATATCTCGGTAAAGATGTTGACCAGCCGCGTAATCTTGCTAAGTCGGTTACGGTAGAATAATGAAAATAGTTTCTGAAAATATACAACTTAAAAATATTAATACTTTTACCACAGAGTATATTGAATCGGAATTAAGAAAAATGAATATTGATCCGGTCAGGTGGGCTGTTATTGACGTGAATGAAAATTTTTTTACACTCTGTGTTTCTCATGTTATAATTTAAACGTATAAAAACAGCCGGATGTTGTGAGGAATACCGGTAAAGGTTTAAAGAAAGGATTTAAAACATGAATTCAACAATGATAAAACCTGATATTAAAGATATTAATCTTGCGGAACAGGGGAAAAATAATATTGAATGGGCGATGAAAGACATGCCTGTTTTAATGAAAATAAAAGAACGTTTTATTAAAGAACAACCGTTTAAGGGGCTGAAATTGTCTGCGTGTGTGCACGTTACTAAGGAAACGGCTGCTCTTTGTACTGTTATGAAGGCAGGCGGCGCGGATGCCGTGCTTATCGCTTCAAATCCGCTTTCTACTCAGGATGATGTTGCGGCAGCGCTTGTTAAATACTGGGAAATTCCTGTACTCGGTTTTGCGGGTGAAAGTGTAGAAACTTACAGACAACACGTTAAGGATGCAATTAATTTTAACCCTGATATAGTAATCGATGACGGGTGTGATATTGTAGCAACAATCCATGCCGAAAATCCCGAACTTGCATCAAAAATCATTGGTTCAACAGAAGAAACGACAACCGGGATTATAAGGTTGCAGGCGCTTGAGGCACAGGGCGAATTAAAATTCCCTGCTGTAGGTGTAAATACCAGCCTTACAAAACACCTTTACGATAACCGTTACGGGACAGGACAAAGCGCGATGGACGGAATTATGCGCGCGGCAAATATTCTTATTGCAGGTAAAACAGTTGTTATTTCAGGCTACGGCTGGTGCGGCAGAGGGTGTGCACTGAGAGCAAAAGCACTTGGCGCCAATGTTATTGTGTGCGAAGTGGATCCGCTTAAAGCACTTGAAGCAGCAATGGAAGGTTACAGAGTTATGCCTATTGCGGAAGCGGCTAAAATCGGCGATATTTTCCTTACTGTTACCGGTGATATTCACGTTGTTGATCTGGAACATATTTATTCAATGAAGGATGGCGCCTTCCTTTGTAACGCAGGACACTTTGACCATGAAGTTAATGTTCCCGATCTTAAAAAAGAGGCTCTTGAAATTAAAAGAATAAGACCCTTCCTTGATGAATATAAATTAAAGAACGGTAAATCCGTTTATGTTCTTGCGGAAGGCAGACTTGTAAACCTTGTGGCTGCAGAAGGACATCCGGCAAGCGTTATGGATATGAGTTTTGCAAATCAGGCGCTCGGTATGGAATTTATTGTTAAAAATAAAGGAAAACTGGAGCATAAACTTTATACGCTTCCTGAAAGTGTAGATAAGGAAATCGCACAGTTGAAACTTGAATCAATGGGAATTTCGATTGATACATTGACAGAAGAGCAGCAAAAATACTTGAATAGCTGGAATATATAGACTTTTAATAAATACAATAAGTGGTAGAGGCGGTAATTGATATACCGCCTTTTATTTTGTTATACAAAAAATTATCGTATTTCTAGAGCATTTGAGCGCGGAGTTCTTCACCTGATTTTGGGCTTAAGTATGCTGGGGCAATATCAAATACTGTTTTACACCCGATTGAACCTTCTTTGTTCAGACGGTAAGCGGCACGTGCGTATGCAACAAGGACGCTTGATGTAAATTCGGGATTTGAGTCAAGTTTGAGGCTGTATTCAATAATATGACTATTTTCGTTGTGCAATCCTGTTTTGCCCGAACGCAGGACAAATCCGCCGTGCGGGATTTTGCTGTGGCTTTTTATTAACTCTTCTTCTGATATAAAATGTACTGTTGTATCATAGTCTGCAAAGTAGTTTGGCATCGCTTTAATCTCATGTTCAACAGCTGCCGGGTCTGCACCGTCTTCCAGTACAACAAAACATTCTCTTGTATGCTTTTGCCGTGTTGTTAAATCCGGATTTTCTCCGCCGCGTACTTTTGCAAGGGCGGATTCAACCGGTATAGTATATTGCTTTGCATCTTTTACCCCTTTTATGCGTCTTATTGCGTCAGAGTGTCCCTGACTGACACCTTTGCCCCAGAAGGTGTAGTCTTTTCCATCGGGGAGTATCGCATTTGCATATATTCTGTTCAATGAGAACATTCCGGGATCCCAGCCCACGGAAATTATTGCGGTTTTATTTCCTTCTTTTGCTGCACGGTCAACATTATTAAAATGTTCGGGAATTTTTGCGTGGGTGTCAAAACTGTCTATTACGTTAAAAATCTTTGCAAATTTTGGTGTTTGCTCCGGAAGGTCAGTTGCTGAACCTCCGCAGAGTATCATTACGTCAATCTTGTCCTTCCAGTTGTTTACTTCGGAAATACTTATAACTTTGGTATCTTTTGTTCTCGGTGTCAGAGTTTCGGGATTTCTCCTTGTGAAGATTGCGGCAAGCTCCATATCAGGATTTTGCAATATTGCGCATTCAACGCCTTTACCTAAGTTCCCGTACCCTAAAATTCCGATTTTAATTCCCATTAACAACTCTCCTTTTTATATATAATAACATTACTTGTTCGGGTTAACACTGATGTAAACTTTTGTAAAAAACAATGTATAAAAATGGCAAATAAAATATTTAGAACTGTTATTATGATTGTATAAATCAAGGAGTTTTTTGTATGCCAGCAGTAAATAGAGTAGGCGGTGCTGAATATCCGGCAAAGGGAAAAAGTCTTTCTGATAAGGGCAATGGAACACCTTACTTATTTTCTGCAAATCCTGTGGCGGATGCTTTTATCTGGGGCGGCGCTGGCGCTGCAGCAGGTGCCGGATACGGGTTTTATTCCCAGCATAAACTCTTGAAAGATAAAGCGCGGGTCGATAGTGCAATTGAGGGAATAACAAGCCAGATAGAGGTTTATAAAAAACATAACAAAAGTATAAAAAAGCTCGAATATTCGCTTAAATGCTTAAAAAATAATAAAATTAATTTAAATTCCGTTAAAAACTGGGCAGTTGCAATAGGTGTAATTGCTTTTATTCCGCAGTTGATTTGTAATACTTTGATGTGGGCGGGTAAAAAAGGCTACGACAAAATTACGGGAACGGATGGTAATTAAAAAGGTCAGACATTTGCCTGACCTTCGTTTTAGTATAGGTTAATTAAATTAATTTTTAAAAATCTTATACGCTTCTTCGGGTGAATTTACATTCTGAACCTTCTTTTCCATCGGACAAAGGTCTGTTTGTGTCTGGTTCATGATATTTTCGACAACCTCATCAGCCGAGTATTTAACTTTGAAG
The DNA here is from genome assembly GCA_944323635.1 of Candidatus Gastranaerophilales bacterium. Taxonomy (GTDB): domain Bacteria; phylum Cyanobacteriota; class Vampirovibrionia; order Gastranaerophilales; family Gastranaerophilaceae; genus CALUTH01. The sequence continues at coordinate 6,726 of CALUTH010000052.1, read as the reverse complement.
GCTTTAAAAACTTCGATTGCGGGTTTTGAAATTACAGGTGTATAAACTTTTTTTGCCTTACCGTATACCAGTAGTAGAGCGGAAGCTCTGCCGATTTTTTTATCCCCGACGATTGTGGCGTTTTCAAAAGTACTTCCGTTTTCAATGAATCTTAGAAGCGGACTGATACCTTTGCCGTCGTAGCAGGAAATTTTATCATCTTCTACAACTACAAGTGAATGTGTTTGCAGCTGTTCTCTCAGAGTTTTTTCCATATCATTGCGTTTAGCCTGTGCCGAGTTAAAAGCAAGTATAACCGCCAACCCGCAGAGCAGTGTACTTTTTATAAAACTTCTTCTGTTCATATTTACCCTCCCTCAATAGGATTTTATCACAAAAATCATAAGGCGTCAGGTATGAATTAATTTCCTTTGACTCTTTTAACGCGTTTGACTTTGAACTTTATTCCAAGGATTGTAATAATTTTTCTGTCTTTTAAACCTGTATTTTTAACGGAGAAAATATTTCTTAAAAGGGTTCTAACCCAACCTGTGGGGTATAAAAGAATAAACGGGAGACATAACAGCCTCTTGAGTTTGTATTGTTTAATAAAATCTTTCCACGGGGTATCTTTGAGCGCCGTAAAGTATTCTATCCCCCAATGGGTGGTATTAAGAGGCTTGTACACTGTCCACGGCTTTTTAGGTCCGATAAAATGCAATATTACGGGGTCGGGGATTTCATCGAATCTGCTGTTTCCTTCTCTTAGCACCTGTGCATCATAAATATCGTCTGTGTATCCTATCCGCCCTTTAAGTGCAGCATTTATCACATCCTGATCGTGGCATTCTATACGAGAACGATTTTTGTCTATCCATTCAAACATTTTATCAACACTGTTCTCTGCCCGCATTTGTTTTGAATTAAAAAGCAGAACGCCTCCGTTTACGTATTTGTCTAATCCGAGCCGTTTTGAATGTGTTGCTGCCGCAATATCTTTAACCCCGATAATAAGATTGTTTTCAAAATCTTTGTTATAAAGTTCCCCGAGCGGCTTGCGTACTATAGTGTCACAGTCAAGATACAGAACTCTATCTTCATTCGGGATTATCTCCGGAATGAGCAGTCTGTAGTAAGTTGCGGTTGTTATATAGTCGCTTTTAAAAGTTTTACAGTTTTTTACTCTTTCAAAGTCCGGAGTTAAAAATTCAATTTTGCAAGAAAATTTTTCCTGCAGTTTATTGAGTTTTTCTTTATTAGAACCTGTAATCCCGCCGTCTATTATATAAAACTTTATGAACTCCTCCGGCTGTTTATGCTGCAGAACCGATGCCATTACTGCACCTGCATGCTGTATGTAATTGTTGTCGCTGCTAATGCAAATGGTAATATTGTTCATTTTAAACCTTTTTCTCTTAACATAATACACAAAATGTGTAGGGGGTAAATTAATTAGTAGTAGCAATGGTTCTATAATTTATTAACATAATTTTTAACAAAAAAAATTATGTTATAATAAAGTAAATAGTAGGAACTACACATTTTGTGTAAAAAGTATAGTTACTCACGCCTTAAAAAAGTAATTATAACTCCTGTTTTTGCAGTTTTTTCCGGTATTCTTCTATTTCTGATGAAATGGTAACAAGTTCTTTGTACTTAGGAGAGTTTGTGAGATGACTATCTCCCGAATGCTGTTCTAAGAAAGAGATAGAACAAATTTCTTCATCAAGCCCGTCGACCGTAATAACTCCCGAGTCTGCAAAGAGCTCCAGAGCCGTTCTTACCAGCGTTTCAGAAACAGACAGGAAGGCAGCGCAGCCGGAAATATTAAATTCTCCATTTTTGTTATTTGCAGCATACTTCATCATACCGGTAAATGTTTTCAGCATTTTGGGTATGTCAAATTTGTGCGCGTCGTATTTCATATAATGGATAGCGGATGGGGAGGCTTTTTCTATAACCTGATTAAATACGGCTTCGTCTGCCGGATAGTCGAAGAACATAAGCCCGTCGCACTTTGAAATATTCAGCCTTGAAGTGATTTTGGAAGACAGTGCGGGATAGGGTTTTAAGGCTTCTATTATTTCGCGGTCTTCAGCGAATACGGCAATATTAACTCTTCCTTCATTTACGTACTGTTCCACCATATTAAGAATATTGGTTTTCTTTCTGTGGTCGTAAACTTTAACGGCGGGCGCCTCAACGGCTTTCAAAAACTCTGAATGGACGTCTTTTAATATAAGCTGGATGCTGATGTTCCCGTTAAACTCGTTGATTTGCGGAGAGAAGGCAATATCAAGGTAGTCGCCGTTAGCGAGAGCAATATCACCCTGCGACCACCGTATGCAGTCAAAAACTTTCTCCCCTGACTGAACGGTCAGTTTTAAATGATCTTTGTTGGCGCCCATTAATTTCTTTTGCTTGATTTGCAGGTTTTTCATAACAAAAACCGGAGCGGGGTTGCCTGCGCCAAACGGTTCAAGCCTTGAAATATCATTGACAAGGTTAATATCAACGTCATCAGGGGACAGTTCCATATCCACTTTCAATGCAGGCTTAAGTTCTTTTCCGTCCAGATATTCGTCTATTGTTTGGGAGAGCCCTTTTGCAACTTCTTCTAAGGATGTTTTTTCGGTAGAGAAATACAACCCTGCCGCCATTGTATGACCGCCAAACCCTTCGAGCAGTTCTGATATGTTGGAAATCATATCATACAGCGGAACTTCCTCAACACTTCTTGCAGAACATCTTACCTGTTTTGTTTCCTCCGAATAAGTCATAAGAAATACAGGCTTATAAAATGTTTCTACTAGTTTGGAGGCAACAATTCCTATAATTCCGAGGTGCCATTTAGGGTTGTAGAGAATTATTGCGTTTTTATAATTGCCGCAGGTTTTAAGCATTTCAACAGCTTCTTCATAGGTTTGAGAAGTAAGTTCCTGACGCACCTTGTTAAAGTTTTCCAACGTAATAAGGGAAAGCTCTATTTCCTGTTTGTTGTCCGAAATCATTAATTTAAGCGCCGCATCCACGGTATCAAGCCTCCCTGAGGCATTTATCCGCGGTGCGACCCCAAAGGCTATTTGCTCAGCAGTGATACCGTTATCAAGATTGTAACCTGCAGCTTCAAGCAGTCGTTTTATTCCGTAATGTTTGCCCTGTGCAATTAATTCCAAACCTTTAAGAACAAAATACCTGTTTTCACCGATAAGAGGCACAACGTCAGCCACTGTACCGACTGCGACGTAAGGCAGAATTTCGTATATAAACTCAAGTTTGTTTACTCTTTCAAGAAGTGCCTGTGCCAATTTAAACGCCACACCTACACCTGCCAGCGCAGTAAGGTGGTTGATTTGTGAGGCTGTGAGCCTTTCATCCAGAGCAAAAGGTGCTTTAGGATTAATAATTGCAAGCGCATCCGGCAGGACATCAGGTGCTTCGTGGTGGTCTGTAATTATTATATCTTTCTGGAAACTCTTTATAAATTTGACCTCTTCAACATTGCTTATACCGCAATCGCAGGTGATAAAAAGTTTCGGCTTCTTGGTTGTCATTATTTTTACTAACGCTTTTGTGTTGAGCCCGTGCCCGTCGTTTTCTCTGTCTGGGATATAATAATCGACATCCGCGCCAAGTTCTTTAAATGTTCTCAAAAGTAAGGAGGTTGAAGTTACTCCGTCGGCGTCAAAATCTCCGTAAATTAAGATTTTTTCGTTATTTTCTATTGCTGACATAATTCTGTCAGCTGCGGCTGACATTCCGCAAAATGCGTTCGGGTGGGTTATTGTAACTTCAAGAGGATTAAGAAAATCATGTATATCCTCTTCTGTTGTTATGCCCCGTAAAGCAAGAAGCCGCTTTAGAAGCGGCTCATGCTTGTCTAACTTGTCCTGTACTATCCATTCTTTTGTGATATACATGTCATACCTTGTAATACTTCAATTGCTTTTTTTAATTGTACATCGTCCTTTGCTTCTACATTTTCTTCCGTAAGCTCTATAACGACATCAGGAGTAATTCCTTTTTTATTTATGTCTGTTCCGTTCGGGGTTAAGTACCTCTGAATAGTGAGATTCATACCTGTGCTGTTTGGCAGTTTATTAATTTCCTGTACAAGTCCTTTACCGTAAGACTGTTCCCCTACAATTATTGCGCGGTGGTTATCTTTTAATGCACCGCTTAATATTTCGCTTGCAGAAGCAGAGCCCTTGTTTATAAGAACAACAACCGGCTTGTTTGTAAGATTTGTAAATGTTGCTCTTGTTGTGTCTTTATATCTGTCTCTGTCTACGGTGCTCACTATCACTCCGCCGTTAAGAAACATATCGGAAATTGATATTGCATTTGATAATAATCCGCCGGGGTTTGAGCGTAAATCCAGAATGATACCTTTTTTATCACCGCAATTTCTGAGGATGTTTTGGATTTCGTTTGACGCATTTTTACTTATGAAGGAACTCAGTCTGATATACTGAATATCATCCGGCATTGGCGTTTCAATCGGCATTTTGGTAGAAACTGACTTGATTTCTATTTCGTCGCGGACAATTACGTATAATTTGGGTTCTGCATCCCCGCGTTTGATAAGCAGATTAACGGTTGTACCCTTTTCGCCTCTTATCATATCTGCGGCTTTGTCAATAGAAATACCTTTTGTACTTTTGCCGTCTATTTCAAGGATATAATCGTCAGCTTTGAGCCCTGCAAGTTCTGCGGGAGAGTTTTCAATCGGTGCAATAATTACCAGATTTCCGTCTCTGATACCTATTTGTGTTCCTATACCCTTAAGCGAGCCTTTTATTGATGTGGTTTCTTCATTGAACTCTTTTTCATCCAGAAATCTTGTATATGGGTCATTCAGACTTGCAAGCATGGTATCAATTGCGACATAGCAATCGTCAAAATTCTGTAATTTGTTTTTGTAGCGGTAGCGCCAGGTTGACCAGTCCTGATAGTTATTTGTCGGGTCAACATATTTTCTGTTAATAAGCTTCCAGACATAATCGTATAGTTCATCAGGGGTTGCAGTTGCTGCTTGAACAGCACCTGATAAGAGACCTGTAATAATTGCTGCCAGTAATAAAACTTTCTTCATTATATCCTCCTTACGGTATTTTACCGCATACTGTTTTTAATTTCAAATTGTTAATTCTTTTCCGTAACAGACATTATGCACTATTGTGAGGAGATGTCCAGAAGTTTATATCGTACAAATGAATTATAAGGCATGCCCAAATCCCTGACTTTAGTATGATTTTCTTAAAAAAAGCGCTTATTAATTGATTTAACAGGGGTACGGAGTGATATTAAAAAAATATTACTAATTGTTAAGATTTTTTGTTTGTGCTAGAATTCATACATAAAGTACTTTTCTGTATTACAACTTAAGATAAAGGAGAATTAGATGGCAGAAAAAAGAGTATGGCTCTTCAGAGAGGGTAACGCGAACATGCGTAATCTTCTTGGCGGCAAGGGCGCAAATTTGGCAGAAATGACCAATTTAGGTCTACCGGTTCCTCCCGGGCTTACAATTACAACCGAAACTTGTATGGATTACATCAACCATGGCAACAAGATGCCTGCAGGTTTGATGGATGAAGTAAAAGCAGCGTTGTTTGATGTTGAATCACAAACAGGTAAAAAGTTCGGTGATTCTACAAATCCGTTATTAGTATCAGTGCGTTCTGGTGCAAGAATTTCTATGCCGGGTATGATGGAAACTATTCTTAACCTCGGTTTGAACGACGATACTGTCGAAGCGATGATTAGATTAACTAATAATCCGAGATTCTGCTACGATTCTTACAGAAGATTTTTAACCATGTTCGGTTCTGTTGCATGGGAAATGGACAGACAAAAATACTTCGAATCAGAAGTAGAAAAAGTTAAAGAAAGAGAAGGCGTTAAGTCTGATACGGAAGTTTCGGCAGACGGCTGGAAATCTTTGATTCCTATCTACAAAAAGACAATCAAAGAAGTTACAGGAAAAGAATTTCCGCAAGATCCGTACGTTCAACTTCAAGAAGCTATTGAAGCCGTATTTCGTTCCTGGAATATTCCGCGTGCGGTTGCTTACAGAAACATGAACAAAATCGACCACAATTACGGTACTGCTGTTAACGTTCAAACAATGGTATTCGGTAATATGGGCGACGATTGCGCAACAGGTGTTTCTTTCACCCGTAACCCTGCAACCGGTGAAAACAAATTCTACGGTGAATACTTAACAAACGCTCAAGGTGAAGACGTTGTTGCAGGTATCAGAACTCCGAAACCGATTGCTGAACTTGAAACAGAAATGCCTGACCTTTACAGACAATACGTTGATATTGCTAAAAAACTTGAACTCGGGTACAAAGATGTTCAAGATATGGAATTTACTATTGAAAAAGGTAAACTCTACATTCTTCAAACAAGAAACGGTAAGAGAACTGCAGCCGCAGCTGTAAGAATTGCCGTTGAAATGTGCAAAGAAGGTATCATTGACAAAGAAAGAGCAATCCAACTGGTTGACCCGTATGCAGTTAACCAAATCTTACTTCCTTGCTTTGACGCTAAAGCAATGGCTGAAGCACACAAGATAGCTCACGGTGTAAACGCATCTCCTGGTGCTGCAGTCGGTAAAATCGTATTTGATACGGAAGAAGCAGCGCAAAGAGGCGCAGCTGGTGAAAAAGTTATTCTTGTAAGAATTGAAACCTGTCCGGATGATATTCACGGTATGGCAGTTGCTCAAGGTGTTTTAAC
>CALUTH010000051.1 GCA_944323635.1 Candidatus Gastranaerophilales bacterium | reverse complement strand
GCTTTTTCTTCAGGAGCAGCATCGATTTCATCAAATTTCTTTGCTTGAGCTTTTCCTGCTGCAGCCATAACACCTGTGATAGCTGCTGTCAATGTTGTTTTACCGTGGTCAACGTGGCCGATAGTACCAATGTTAACGTGCGGTTTGGTTCGTTCATACTTTTCACGTGCCATGAGATTAATCTCCTTTACTCTTCATTATACTACGTTAACTTACTTACATTAAGTTATAGTAATATAATACCGTTTCAAGCATGATTGTCAATGGTTGAAATTTGTTTGTTTTTATACACTGAAAACAAATACTTATCTTAAACCGCATCCTAACTCCTGCCACCGTAAAATCCACACCGCCTTATGCTCTTCAAAAACATTCTTAGCACGCAACCGAATATCCAATACTACACGTTATCAAAACTCAGACAAAGTAATTTTTACTGCTTTACTTACTGTCTTATGAACGATTCTTTTGCATCTCTGTCTGAAGCCCAAAATTTTTCAATTTATGAACAACTGCGTCATTAGAACACTTAAAGTATCTAGCCATCTCTTTTATTGACATTCCTTTTTGAATACACTCCAATAGACTATCTTTTGTCATAAGCGCAGCCAATCTATCAATATTTTGCTGACCGTCCGTCTTTATACAAAACTGTTTTAAAAGCTTCAGTATAGTCGCAGCAGAAGCATTATATCGTTCTTGGAGCATTTCTACAGTATATCCAAGCCTTACATATGTTTTTATCTCTTCTTCACAACCTTTCAATACCTGCACATACCGCATTTCTTTTTGCCGTTGCGAAGTTATACCGTACAATTGCGCCTTTGTCAGAATTTGGCGGTATGTACATCCGGTCAATACAGGCAACCCCTTTAAGGCAAGTCCTGCATCCACACAGCTCCTCAAAAAATCAGAGGAGAGAATAATATCAGAGTATTTAACTTTTTTACCCCTCAAATTTAATGCTTTTATGTCTGAAAAGTCTTCCGGAAGCTCCACATTATTAATCCGCTCAATTACAATCTCCTTTGCTGCGTTCTTTAAAACATCAACTTTTTCATCACTAATCTGCCCGTTATCCAAAAGTATATTTCTGATTTCATAGGCTAAATAGTCATCAAAAGCAGCAGGTTCATGAATAAAATTTTCCTTAGCCACAACATAAATCTCTCTGCCTAAATAAGGCTTTAAACTATTTTTTAAAATAGTATGAATCTCCGGTTTCTCAAAAAATGTACCGTCAAAAGCCGCAGTTGAAGCAATCGAAGCACTTACGATACCTGCAACAGCCGCTGCAGAGCTCAAAAGTTTTGCTGTCTTTTCAACAGTTTTAACTTTTGTTTTCAAATCCTGCCCTTCAAAAGCAACCGGAGCATTCAAAGCTGCAAAAGATTTATTATTATAATTTTTTGTAATGAAACTGTTTATCGGGGTTAAATACATTACCTCTTGACTACCTATATTAAACTAACACAAGACTGTAAAAACCATAAATAAAAAAAATTTGCCTGTTTATTACAATTTGTAAACCTAATCCACAAAGCAGAATTATAGACATGCTTATTTTCATTTGATATAATACTGGATGGGAGATTTTTAGAGAATGGAAGAAAAGTTTAATATAATAAGCTTTTTAAAGAAAGCTGTAGCAATGGGTGCGTCCGATGAGCATTTACGGGTAGGACACCCGCCATATATAAGAAAAGACGGCATTATATGGAAAGTAAATGTTCCAAATCTTACAGATGCAGATTTAAGGGATGCCCTAGCCGTTATTGTCCCTGACATTCTAAGGGATTCTATCTATAACACTTGTGATATGGATTTCCTGTTTGAAATTAAAGGCTGCTCGCGTTTTCGTGTTAACTTTAGCCAGCAGCTTGCCCGTCCGGCTCTCGTTTTAAGAAACATTCCATACTCAATACCGACAATTGAAGATCTTGAACTTCCGCAAGCCGTCAAGCAGTTTTCAAAACTAAATAACGGAATTGTTCTGGTTACAGGTCCTACAGGGTGCGGAAAATCATCCACTCTCGCGGCTATTATTGATATTATCAATGCCGAATACCAAAAACATATAGTAACATTAGAGGATCCTATAGAATTTGTTTTTGCAAACAAACGCAGTATTGTTTCACAGCGTCAAATAGGGTTCGATACTCCTAACTTTCCATCAGGTCTTAAATATGTTTTAAGACAGGATCCCGATATTATTCTTATCGGAGAAATCCGTGATGAAGAAACAATGCTTGCTGCACTAAAAGCAGCTGAGACAGGACACCTTGTATTTGCAACTCTGCACACAAATGATGCAATTCAAACAATCAACCGTATTGTAAACATGTTTGAACAATCATCGCGCGATATTATAAGAAAACAGGTTGCAGATACTTTAAGAGGAACTATTGCACAAAAACTTGTTTATTCCGCAGCTAAGCAAAAACGTTTTCCTGCCTGTGAAGTTATGGTTGTTACTCCCACCGTTCAGGACTATATCGTAAAAGATAATCTTGAAGAAATCTATAACTGCCTGAAAGAAGGTTCCTATAATGAAATGATGACACTAAATACTTCTCTCATGAACCTTGTTAAGGACGGGAAATTGACGGAAGCAGAAGCATGCGCAGTCTCTGAAGATGAAAACGAACTCGTTAAAATGTTAAAAGGTGCATTTACCGGAACTAAAAACTACTATGAATAATTATGTTACAGACGCAATAAACCTTAAATCTTATAACCTGAGTGACGCTGATAAAATAATAGTACTCTATTCTAAAGACAAAGGATTATTAAAAGGTGTCGCAAAAGGTCTAAAGAAACCCCAAAGCAAACTCGGCGCAAGGATGGACTTACTTGCAGCAAACAATCTTACAATGATTAAATGCAAAAATATTGACCGTATTTGTCAGGCTCAATCTTTAAATATGTTTAAAAATATCCGTAAAAACATGGATAAACTGCTTTATTCATCTTACATAACAGAAATTGTAACAAATTTCGGGATAGAAGATGACCCTTCAAGCAAAGAAATTTATGAGCTGCTTTACAAAGGGCTTAGCCGTATTGACAAAGCTGAAGACAGAAGAGAAATACTCATTGCTGTCATAAAATTTCAATTAAAAATGATGCTGATAGAAGGCTTTTCTCTCGAACTTGACTCCTGTCTTTGCTGCGGCAATCAGATTCTTGCAGAAGACATGTTCTTATCATTACCGATGGGAGGTGTTATTTGTCAGGAATGCCACAAACCTTTAAACGTCAATCTTAAACTTAATCATAAAATAAGAGATTTTCTTCAAGCAATGTTACAGTTTGATTTTGATTATGAAAGCGACTATGACAGAAAGGCTACAGACAAAGTCCTAGATGTTTGCTTTAATCTCTTAAACAAGCATATTCAGTCACATTCCACTAAAAAATTCAAATCTTTGAAGGCAATTAATACAATTCCCGCTTAACGCAATTTAATATTTGTTAATAAATACGCAAAAATTTTTATTTACACGTATTATACAGTTATGAAAATTATCCCCGGTTCAAATTATAACAATACTCTACCTGCATTTACCGCGATGAAGCCCAATCAGTTTAAAGGGTTTGATTACGCCTGCGTAAGAAAATTTAAGGCACCGGTTGAAAAATTTAATTCCCTTCAAGATTTCAACAAATGGGTTATGGATAGATTCCGGTGGATACAGGATTTGGAATACAGAGCAAGAGACGACGAAATAACTATTCAAAGAAGAGGTATGATTGAAGAATGGGCAGAGTGTCTTTTAAGAAACATAACAATTCCTTCAGCCTGCCTTATTGCAATCGCTTCAATAACTAAAAATCTAAAAAGGGATACAGATACCCTCCCCCCTGTCTTGAATAAAAAACTCGTCAATGAAACATTTAACGATTTAAAATTACATCTGGAACAGAACAAGGATTATCAATTTAATTTCAGCAAAATTTATCAGGACAATTTAAAAACAGAGTTTGATGAACAAATTAAAAATAAAACAGGCTGGATAATTATGCCGTCTCAAATTCACGATACTGAAAACTTCGAGCAAAATGTATATAAACTTAAAACTTTATCAGCCAAAACATGGTGCACAAAAAATATCCAAAGCGAATTATACCTTGCAGAGGGCGATTTTCACCTCTACCTTGAAAACGGAAAAACAAAATACTGTTTAAGATTTCAAGGAGATTCCATTATAGAAATACAAAATGAACTTAACAATACAAAAATTGATTATCCTTGTTTTAAAGAAATCTACAAATATATAATTGAAAATCAACTTTCCATAACCGGCATGGCAAAAGTAAAATTTGATGACGCACAAACAAAATTCAAGAATATAAACAAAATAGAGAATCTTCTGCACGCAGCAATAAAAAATAATAATACAAAAGAAATACTTACTCTATTGGATTTTAAACCGGAAGAACTAACCGATGGAACACTTAGCATAGAAGAATATAACCAGCCATCAGAGTTTTTTACATTTTCAGATTTGGGGATTGATGAAAATAGACTTCTGAACTGCATCAGTGAAATTAGAGGAGATGCCATTTTGGAAGATTCTTCAGCTCAATCTCTTGGAAACGTTAAATATATAGGCGGTGACCTCGATTGCTGTAATTCTCATCTTATATCAACAGGAGAATTAGAAAAAATAGGCGGAGAACTTAATCTAAATAACTCTCATATCAAAAGTACCGGTAAAATCAAAGTAATAGGCGGAAATGCACATTTCGAACGGTCTTATATTACCAACCTTAATAACATTGAAACAGTCGGCGGAAATTTATATTTGAACCCGAATACAACAACCCTCGGAAAATTAAAAACTATCGGACGCGATGTCTCTTTTAATGTCAAACACCTTTCACTAGGCGACCTTGAAAAAATCGGAGGCGATGCTTACGTAGGAGAAGGAGTAACCTCTCTCGGCGCACTTAAAGAAGTAGGCGGGGAAATAGACCTTACCGACTCGCAAATCACAAATACCGGTAATCTCGAAATCGTTAACGGATATGTTTACATTAGCCCCGAGAGCCTGTTAACAAAAGAGTGTTTTGATAATGTTTTAACCCGCAATATAATTGAAGTTGAGAGTTACGCATTCTAAGCAATTATTTATTTTTGCTTTTATTCTTTTTATCCTTTGCGGCATCAGGAAGTGTAACTTCTTTGTCTAATTGGACTTCACAGGGCTTAAGATTTTTTCCCACAGTCATTTCAAGATTTGCAAGAGCAGAATTATACTCATAAAGCGAACTTAAATAACTCAACATTGCATTTTGATATGCAACCTGCGCATCCTTTAACTCCGTAGGGGAACCTACCCCCACTTTATATCGCCCAAAGGATAGCTCATAGTTTTCTTTTGCCTGTTTTACCCCCAGGGTTGCAACAGGAATCTGATTTTTCTTTTCGTTCAAATTAAAATATGCCTGTTGAATTGCCAGATAAATACTATTTTTTGTATTTAATGATTCAGCAATCTGCTTTGAATGAAGAGCCTTAGCTTCTTTTATCTGGTTTCGCAATAGCATTCCGTTAATAGTAGGAAATGTTAAATAACCGCCCCAGTTGTAACCATAGTTATTAACCGGAGTACGACCTCCCACCTGAAATTGTCCTTCAACAGTAATTTGCGGCGCCCATGATTTTTTCACAAGTTTTAAATTTTGCAAAGCATTTTCAACCTGCAAATCAGCAATTTTATATTCCGGGCGTGCATCTTTTGCAATACACTCCGCCTGATCAAGTGTTATATCAACAGCATTATAAGTTAACCTATCCGCAAGAGAATACTTATCAAAATAAGGAACACCCATTACATTGTTTAGCTTTGCTATAGCTATATCAACAGCGTTTTCAGCCTGTATTAATGTTAATTTTGAATTACTTAAATTAACTTCAGCAATTGTAACATCAACTTTAGGGCTTATTCCTGATTCATAATATGATTTTGCTTGATTATAAAACAATGTATACTTATCAACCATATCCATTGCAACATTTTTATTTTCCTGCGCATACAGTAGTTGATAATACGCATCTTTTACTTCATAAACAACTTGATTAATGACTTCAGAGAGTGTCATTTTATAAATTTTATTATTGATTTTTTGAATAGTTACTTGATTTTGAGTTACACCGAAGTCATACAACATTTCACTAGCAGTAATCTGCCCCAATACCCAGTAATTAAAAACAAGATTTCGTCCGATTGCGTCTGATAACTGTAACTGTTTAATTTTAGTGTACCCGGTCTGCCAGCTTAAAGAAGGGAAAAAGTTCGACCAAGCCTGTTTCACACGAGCATCTGAAGCCAGTATATCCTGCATAGCAGAAAGTATACGAGGATTATTTCCAAGAGCTATTCTTAAACAGTCATCCAATCCCAATGCCGGTACATCTTCGGGCTCTGTCGTTGCCTCTACTGAACCTTCTATCCTTAATGTTTCCTGACTACTGTCATATGATGGTATAAGCGGTTCCACCTTAGTACTGTCAGGATATTCTTCTTCCATTATTATATTGCCTAATTCAATTTTCGGTATTACATTTGCTAAAACCGGAGCTTGAGCCATAGAAAATACTGTTAATAAAAATAAGGCCGCTCCTTTTTTCATTCTTTGCCTCCAGACTTTCTATTTCCCATAAACGCATAAAATTTCAATTTCATCTGAGTAATCATTGAGAAGAATGCCGGTACCAAAATTGTACCAATGGTTGTAACGGCAAGCATACCGCCAAATACTGAAATACCAATGGAATGTCTTGATCCTGCACCTGCACCATTTGCAAATACCAGCGGCAGCAACCCTAAAAGAAAGGCTATAGCGGTCATCATAACAGCTCTAAACCTTAACTTAGCTGCCTGCATTGCTGCATCATGATAATTAAGCCCATCTTTTTCCATTGCGTCTTTTGCAAATTCAACAATCAAAATTGCCTGTTTGGTACTTAAACCAATAAGCATTACCAAACCAATTTGCGCATATATATCAAGGGAAAGCCCGCATACATATTGCAAGAATAACGCACCTAACATTGATACCGGAGCAATCAGCATAACCGCCATAGGCAATGTCCAGCTTTCATAAAGCGCTACAAGGAACAAGTAGACAAATATCAACGCAATTGTCAATATCGGTCCTATTTGCCCTGCCGATTTTTGCTCTTGTAAAGATGTCCCCGACCATTCAAAACCCATATCACGCGGGAGAACTTCATCAGAAATTCTTTCCATTTCTGCCATTGCCTGACCTGAACTTACGTTATCTGATGGCGTACCGTTCAACGTTATTGCAGGATATAAGTTAAATCTTGTAAGAGAATAAGGTCCGATTATATCCTTTACGTTAATTACAGCAGTCAAAGGAACCATACGTCCTACCGTATTTTTAACAAATATCTTTGATAAGTCAGAAGGCACCGTACGATATTCGGAATCAGCCTGCATATATACACGATAAACCCGTCCAAACTTGTTAAAGTCATTTATATACGTAGATGCAAATTGAGCCGCAAGTGTATTATAAATCTCAGATATATCAACCTGCTGTGCCGTTGCTTTTTCTGCATCAATTTCAATTATCTTCTGCGGCATAGACGCAGTATAAGAAGTGTATATACTCTTAAACTTAGGCGACTTCATTACCGCACCCATTAATTTTTGTGCTTCAGTATAAAGCTCGTCAGCAGAACGATCCCCTCTGTCAAGAAGTTGATACTCAAAGCCGCCAAACATACTCATACCTGAAATTGCAGCCGGCTGTGTCGTAAAGACTGTAGCCTTAGAATAACCTGAGGTAATCTTATTAATCTCGGATATAATATTATTTACCTGCAATTTTGCCGATTTTCTTTTCCCCCACGGCTCTAAATCCGTAATCAAAAGAGCAGTATTATCACCGTTAAACCCGACTATTGAAAGCATTGTTTCCACACCGGGAATTTTAGCAAACTCACGCGCCAACTCCTGTGCCACAGTATTTGTCCTGGTTAACGTTGCACCATCCGGCAATTGTATTTGAGAAATTAACGCTCCGCGGTCTTCATCAGGAAGAAAACCGGTAGGTATGACTTTTGCCATTCCTAAAATAAATAAAATTATACCAAGCAGTACAAGAATTGTTTTCTTCGGGGAGGATACAAAATAGTTAACAACTACAAGATATTTTTCTCTCAGTTCATCAAACCAGACGTTAAATTGTTTAATATATTTATTCTCTTTAATTTGGTCACCTGATTTAAGAATAATAGAACACAATGCAGGTGACAGAGTAAGAGCAACAATAGCAGATAAACCGATAGAAGTCGCTATACAAATAGCAAACTGCCTGAACATCTGCCCTGTAATACCGGACATAAATGATACAGGTACAAATACCGCCATCAATACAAGAGATGTTGCAACAACCGCGTTAAAAACCTCATCCATAGTAACTTCTGTTGCTGCCTTAGGATCCTTTCCTTCCTGAATGTGCCGTTGTGTATTTTCAAGTACAACAATAGCGTCGTCAACTACCAGCCCTACTGCCAGCACCAAACTGAACAGAATTAACAGGTTTATAGAAAAACCGAACAACACCAGGAATATAAATACCCCTAATAACGATACAGGAATTGCACAGAATGGAATAAATGCAGCCCGGGCAGTCCCTAGAAATACATATGTAACTATACTTACAAGAATAATAGCTAATACGATTGCGTGTATAACTTCGTGAATGGATTCCTGAATAAACTCCGTTTGATCATACTGTATAGAATACACCAGATCAGGCGGGAAACGCTTACTTAATTCAGCAATTTTTGCTTTAACCTTTTTTACAAGATCAATAGCATTTGCTTCAGGAAGTTGATTAACCATAATAACGGAACAGGCATCACCATCAACATCAGACATTGATGTATATTTTTCAGCCCCGAGTTCCACACGTGCTATATCTTTAATTTTAATATTTGAACCGTCAGTATTTGCCCTAATAATGATATTTTCAAATTCTTCAACATCTTTTAAACGACCGGTTGTCCGCAAAGTAAACTTAATCATCTGCGGCGTATCAATAGGTTCAACACCGATGTTACCGGCTGGAGTTTGAACGTTTTGCGCAGAAATAGCAGCAGTAACATCCGCAACCGAAATTCCTAAACTTGCCATTCTGTCCGGCTTTAGCCATACACGCATTGAATAGTCACCGGCACCGTATACGTTTACGGTACCAATACCGTGAATTCTGGCAATTTCATCCTTAATGTACATTGTTGCATAATTAGCCAGATATAAGGCATTATAAGTATGGTTTGGGGATGTCAATGCAATCATCAAAACACCCGGACCGCCGGTTGATTTTCTAACCGTCAAACCGTAATTTCTGACCTGATCCGGCAAACGCGGTGTTACAAGTTGCAGCTGGTTCTGAACGTTAACCAGAGCCATATCAGGATCCGAACCTATTTCAAAATACAGGGTTAATTGATAAGAACCGTTTGAAGATGTAGAAGACATATAAATCATGTTTTCAACACCATTCAATTGCAGTTCTACAGGAGCCGCAACCGTTGATGTAATAACGTCAGAACTTGCACCGGCGTATGTTGCCTGTACAATAACCTGCGGCGGGGTAATAGAAGGATACTCTTCCAAAGGCAGCGTAGGGATTGCAATTAAGCCGGCAAGTATAATTACCAGTGAAATAACTATTGCAAATTTTGGTCTTTGAATAAATAAATTACCTGCCATAACTATTCTGCCTTATCGTCCTTCTTATTAAACAAATTCTTAATAATATCAATCAATGATTGTTTCTTTTTAGTTGAAACACTCGCTTCTATCTTATCAACAATTTTAACAGGCTGGCCTGCAACAACTTTTTGCAAGCCGGCAACGATAACCTTATCTCCGGCATTAACACCATTTGATACCACCCAGTTACCATCCTGCTGAATTTTCGTTTTTATATAAGTAAGTCTTGGAAGATTTTGACTATCCAGCTTATATAAATATTGTCCTTCCTGATTCTCCATAACAGCTTCAACAGGAACAATAGGCATCGGCGCTTTATTATTAGAAAAAATTGTTATTCTTCCATAATCGCCCTGTATTAATTCCCCATGAGGATTTTTAAATGTAGCACGCAATGTAATGGTACCGGTTGTTTCATCAACTTTATTATCTCTAAAATCTTGAACGCCTTTTTCACCATAAAGCATACCTGTTGAAAATTTATACTCAACGGTTCTATTGACATTAGCACCACCGTCAACTTCACTCAAAGTGGCATAATCTTTCGAATCTATAGGGAATGTCACGTACATAGGATCTTCACTATTTATTGTAGTTAAGTAACCGGCTTGAGCATTTACATAATTGCCCACAGTAACATTTATTATACCGATGCGACCATCAACAGGTGCTTTAACCTGAGTATAACTGTAATTTCTTAGAGCGTCCCGATATGCGCCTTCAGTTAAAGATACCTGAGCTTTATAAGCATCACGCTGGGCAAGCATATTATCATAATCAGATCTTGCTACATAATCTTTAGAAACAAGCTCTTCATATCTTGCAAGCTGCTTTTCATAGTAATTAAGCTGTGCTCTTGCATTATCAAGGTTACCCTTTGCCTGTTGAACAGCCAGTTTATATTCAAGCGGCTCAATTTCAAACAACAACTGCCCCGCTTTTACATAATCGCCTTCTTTAAAATAGCTTTTGGTAAGATAACCGCTAATACGTGCAGTAACTTCAACACGATATTTGGCACTAACCCGGGCAGGTGCTTCAAAAGAATACGTTACAGGTATACTTTTAACCTCTTGAACAGTAACTGCCGGCACCGAAAAAGCCCCGCGCTTACCGGCACTCATTGTTGAAAAATGGCTGTATAAAGCACGTGCAGCAATAAGCCCGAACATTATCAATAAGATTAAAATAATTTTGCCTCTCATGTTTCCTCACCGTTTTTTTGCATACAAACAAACACCGCTTAATGTTGTCTCCCGTCCGTCTGTATAAGTAATATATATCTTATGTTGTCTAGCTTTCAATTTTTTCGCTTATATGTGGAAGTTTCCACACAATGATAACACTAACACATGTTGATGTCAAGAACGATTGTATAATAAAAAAAGGCGATCTTTACACAATATTTTAAAGAATTTGTCCATACAACTTATTATCTTTTTCAAATATTTTAACCCGCTGCAAAGTATTAAATAAATCCGGTATTTCCGGTTCTACTAAGAGTGACAAATAATTTCTTGTAAGCCCTTTATATTTTCCGGTCTTCTTATCCGGTCTTTTTTCAATAAGAATTTCCGCTTTTGTGCCGTTATTCAATTTAATAAAATCAGCATATTTTTGCATAGATAAGCTTTTTATTAAATCCGCTCTTTTCTTTTTAACATCAACCGGCAGCTGTCCCTGCATGCGCGCTGCCGCCGTCCCTTCCCTGACTGAATACGGGAATGTATGGATTTGGGTCAGCCCCGAACATTTCAAATTGTTATACGTGATTTCAAAATCTTCATCAGTTTCTCCGGGAAATCCGACAATAATATCAGAGCCGAGAAATGGATTCTTCCACCTGCTCTGTATATTCTCTATTTGTGCAAGGTAATCTTCTGTTTTATAAAACCTGTTCATTGCTTTTAATGTCTTATCACAGGCAGATTGTAATGACAGGTGAAAATGCGGACAAAATTTTTCGGAAGCTTGTAAAAAATCTAAAAGTTCCGCATTAATCTCAGATGGATTTAGAGACCCGATACGGTAGCGCGGAATATCAGTTTTTTCTATCTCTTTTAAAAGGTCAATAAGCGACTTTCCAAACTCCCTGCCCCATTGTCCGATATGAATACCTGTAAGCATTATTTCTTTATACCCGTGTTCTGCATATATATTAATCTGGTTTACAAGAAAACCGGCATTCGCACTTCTGCTTTTACCTCTTGCAAAAGGAATAACACAATAAGAACACCTGCTATTACACCCATCCTGTATTTTTAAGCCTATACGCGTTTTATAAATATCATTTAGAACGGCGTAGGTAAAATCATCTTTTGACATTAAATCAGTTACCTGACATTTCTTTTTATCCTCAAGGTATTGACTAATATTGAGTTTTTCATCATTACCTAGCACCATATCCACATAATCAAGCGACAAAAGCTCCTCTTTTTTTACCTGCGCAACACACCCGGTAATAATGTTAATAATATCAGGATTTTCATGTTTTGCATTCCTTAAAATATAAAGCGCTTCATTGTCACTCTTATGGGTAACCGTGCAGGAATTAAGAATAAAAAAATCAGCTTCAGCAGGGGCATTAACTTCTTCATACCCGTTATTAACAAGGTTTTCAACTATTATCCCGCCCTCAAACTGGTTAGCCTTACAGCCCATTGTCTTTAGTACAAATGTTTGCCCCATACTTGTGCTTACACCCTGCCGTACATATCTTCATACCTTATAATATCTTCTTCTATAAGCGGGTCGCCCAGTTGAACTTCGATAACTTTTATCGGTTCATTATAAGGGTTTTGCAAAGAGTGAATGGCTTTCAACGGAATATCTATACTGTTTCCGGGACTTAAGATATAATCTTTGCCCTCCAAAACGACTTTCGCCGTTCCGGCAAGAATAACCCAGTGCTCGCTTCTAAAGTTATGTGACTGCACTGACAGTTTTTGTCCGGGATTAACCTGTATCATTTTAGTCAAAAATCCATCGCCATGATTTAATACCGTATAAAACCCCCACGGACGGAAAACTGTTTTATGAATAAGGTGTGTATCGTCATTTTGTTGCTTTAATATATCATATATTTTTTTAACATCCTGCGTCCGGTCTTTTTTGCAGGCAAGAATAGCATCCTCTGTTTCTACGATTACCGTATCTTCAAGCCCGATTGATGCACAGAGTTTAGAAGAAGAATAAACAAGCGAATTTTTAGAATCTATATCAATTACATGTCCGACAAAAGCATTACCGTTTTCGTCTTTCTTCTCCGATTCATAAATTGATGACCAGGAGCCTAAATCACTCCAATCGCATTCCAATTTTACAAGTGCAATCTTATCGGATTTTTCCATCACCGCGTAATCGACGGAAATATTTGGCATACGCTCATATTCTATGTATGGTACTTCATCAGATTTTGAAAAATCAAGCCTTTCCAATAAGCAAAATATTTCCGGTGAATGTTTTTTCAACTCACCCATAAAGACCGAAGCTCTGAACATAAATATACCCGAGTTCCAGAAATACTTACCTGTTTTTACATAAGCCTCCGCTTCATCGTAATCCGGCTTTTCAACAAATTTGTCTACTTTAAACCCGTCACCCAAAGCATCGGAAACCTTAATATACCCGTAACCCGTTTCAGGGTATGACGGCTGAACGCCAAAAGTTACCAGATAGCCCTGTTTTGCAAGCTGCTCACCTTTTTCTACGGAACTCTTGAATTTTTCAATATCTCTAATAACATGATCGGACGGAACAACCAGCACTACATCATCTTCATCTTCATTATTTGTAAGGATATTTTTAACAGCAATTGCGATTGCTGGAGCCGTGTTTCTCGATATAGGTTCCGACAGAACCTTCAAGCCTTTTCCATCCTTTGAAAGCTGTGATTTAACATTTGCTAAATGTTTCACACCTGTAGTTGCAATAATATTTTCGTGCGGAATAAACTTTGCCAGCCTTTTGTATGTTGCCTGTAGTAAACTGTCTTCATTTTGCATATTCAATAACTGTTTTGGGTACAGTTCCCTTGACATAGGCCATAATCTGCTGCCCGATCCCCCTGCTAATATAACTCCGTACAAAATACCCTCCTGAAATAATTAATTTACTTATTATTTTATAAGAAATATAAGAAAATCACAATATAAATTAATAAAAGACCTTTGCAATAATTAACAGTCAATATTTTAACAAGAAAAAAAAAGGGCGGGGATAATCCCCGCCCTTTTTATAACACATGTTCTTATGACTTGCTTGCTCCGTATTTTTCGATAATTTCTTTTTCGATATTTGCAGGAACTTGCTCATAGCATTTGAATTCCATAGAGAAAGTACCGCGTCCTTGAGTATTTG
>CALUTH010000050.1 GCA_944323635.1 Candidatus Gastranaerophilales bacterium | reverse complement strand
TGCTTTGACATTCACCTAAGCCGCCTCACTGGGCAACTGAGCTAAACGCCCAAAATATTAAATTTTCAATCATTGTTCAGTTGGTAGAGCGAATATTTATAATCGTTCGGCTCCAACATCCTGAACCTTATGCTTTGACATTCACCTAAGCCGCCTCACTGGGCAACTGAGCTAAACGCCCAAAATATTAAATTTTCAATCATTGTTCAGTTGGTAGAGCGAATATTTATAATCGTTCGGCTCCAACATCCTGAACCTTATGCTTTGACATTCACCTAAGCCGCCTCACTGGGCAACTGAGCTAAACGCCCAAAATATTAAATTTTCAATCATTGTTTACATTGACTATCTTAAATAAAACATTTATTACAGTCAACCCCTTTGTTTGAAAAATATTTTGTTGTTGCAAACTTCACATTTTCCGCCAATCGGGAATGTTATTTTTTTTTCTCCGTGTCCGAGTTTTAAATCTTGCCAGAGCGGGATTTTTAGTCCTGTACAAAATTCATTTAATAATTCATTCAGCCAATTGTTGTTTTCAACTCCGCTGAATTCTCCGCAAACGAGTCCTTTTATATTTTTTTTGAAATCTTTTAGCCCGCACAACTGTGTCAGGGCGCGGTCGATTTTATAAACTGGTTCGTTCACATCTTCAATAATAAATATAAAATCTTCGTCCGGTATAAACTCTCTTCCGCAAAGACTTGCTAAAGTTGTGAGATTTCCGCCCCATGCGATGCCGCTGACGCAGGCGTCGGAAGAGCCGGTTAAATCATACTCACAAGGCTTGCCGCTTATGGTGTTAAAAAATTCTCCGATAGTAAAATCAGAGAGGGTTTCTTTCCCCCAGTCTCCTGATAGCATGGGAGATGAGAAGGTTACAAGTCCGGCATGTTTTAGCATTATTACTGAAAGTGCTGTTACATCAGAGTACCCGCAGAAAATTTTTGGGTTTTGGCGGATTAAATCATAGTCCAGTTTATCAACTATCCTGATTGCACCGAATCCGCCGCGGGCGCATAATATGCAGTCAACTTCATTATCTGCAAAAAAGCTATGAACTTCTTGCGCTCTTATGTTGTCATCACCTGCCATGTATCTTTTTGTATCAAACAGATGTTTTGATAATTTAACTTTAAACCCGCTTTCTTGCAGCCTGTTTACTCCGAGCTCAATGCGCTCAGGTTCTCTTAAACACCCGCATGGCGCGATAATTCCTACAGTATCACCTTTTTTAAGGGGTTTTGGAAAAATATAACTCATGACATTCTCCGTTTATGCTACAATATTACCATGAATGATAATTATTTGCCTTTGTACCGCAAGTACAGACCACAGTGTCTGGAAGAAATAGTCGGTCAGGAACATATCAAAAAAACATTAAAAAGCGCGATAGAACTTAACAAAATCTCGCATGCATACTTGTTTACAGGTCCGAGAGGAACCGGTAAAACTTCTACTGCGCGGATTCTCGCAAAGTCGTTAAACTGTGTGAACGGACCTACGATAACGCCATGTAACGAGTGTCCGAGTTGTAAGGATGTTACAAATACTGTTCCTATTGATGTTATAGAAATCGACGCGGCAAGTAACAGAAAAGTTGAAGACACGCAGAATATTCTTGAAAAGATCCAGTATACACCGGTTCATGGCAGGTATAAGATATATATTATCGACGAAGTTCACATGCTTACTAACCATGCGTTTAATGCATTGTTAAAAACGCTTGAGGAACCGCCGGAGAATGTAATATTTATTCTTGCAACGACGGAGGTACATAAGGTTCTTGATACAATAAAGAGCCGGTGTCAGAGATTTGATTTTAGAAGGATTACCACCGAGGATATAGTAAAACATCTGCGGTACATTTCCGATAAAGAAGGTATAAAAATCAATGATGATGCACTGTTTGCCATTGCAAAAAATTCGGCGGGCGGGATGCGCGACAGTATTGCGCTGCTTGATCAGTTGAGCCTGCTCGGGGTGCAGACGGAAGTTACGCTTGATGATGTCAATAATATGCTCGGGCGTTTGTCTTTCGATTTGTTAAAGCAAATTTCGGATTGTATAGTAAAATCCGATACGCAGGGTGCGCTGGAACTGCTTGAAAAAGTTTATAATTCCGGCAATGAACCTACATTAATTCTGTCAAACCTTTGCGAGTACTTTAAAAACATGCTTGTTATAAAAAACAGCAGAAAAGAGCTGCAGGAGGAGTTAACGGGGTATAATGGCGCTCAGGTTGAAGATGTTGCCAATCAGGTTGGCGCTCTTGATACTCATCAGATAGTATTTCTTTTGGAGCGCACTGCACATTATATAAGAGAATTAAAACAAACGGTTAATCAGTATTTGTGGCTTGAAGTTGCAATTATTGATCTGGCAAATCTTGCAGAGAATACAGACTTAATCACACTTCAAAATCGGGTAAAAGCTCTTGAAGGCGGAGAAGTTGTAAGGAGTTCGCAGCCGGTGAGGGCAACGGCACCAGTGCGTCCTGTCAGCGAAGCTGCAAAAACAGTACCTGTGCAAACAGAAACCCCGTTACCGAAGCCGGAGTCGCCGGTTCCGAGTAAGCCTCATTCTGCGCCGCCAGAGCCTGAACAGGAAAAAGCGGCGGTTGAACATACTGAAAGTGCGGCTCCTGCACCGTCTGATACTTCTGATATGGCAGGGTTATGGGCAGGGCTTATAAAAAATATTAACAGTCCTTCCACACAGGCGCTGCTGCGCCTTGCAAACCCGGTGAAGGTTGCGCCGGATGAAGTGGTAATTACGTTTAAACAGGAAATTTTTGTAAAACAGGCGAATGAAGATGCTAAAAAGCAGATTTTAAAAGAGGCTGCGGATAAATTATTCGGACAGACAAATTCAAAAATAACGATAAGATTACCTCAGTCGGGGGATACTCCGCTCCCAAAGTCTGAGGCGGCGTCTGCACCAAGAGCGCCGCAAAAAACATTTAAGCCTCAAAGTGCCGGAGTTATACAGCCGCCGCGCACTAAGGCTGATGATGTCTATGAAGCAAAGCAGGCAGATAAGGCTATGGCTGAAGAGGCGTCGGATATTCAAGCGGATATGGCAGAAGAAAGCAGTGCTGAAGTTTTTTCGTCCGACCAGACAAGGATGATTGTTAATCTTTTTGACGGCAAGTATATTTAGTTTTTGTACAGCATTTTCAGTATAAAATTAAAGTTTTTTTGAATTGTGCCGTATATAATAGTAGTGTTACAACTATAGGTTTTCTGTGATGTTTAATTCTTCGATAAATCCATTATTCGGTGTTACGTCTGCCGGTCAGGAAGGGCGTCAGGGGCAGCAGGGTAAGGAAAATTCCGAAAAGGAAAAAGACAAAAAGGAACATAATTCGGGTAATATATTTACCGGAAACGATGGGCTTGAGCTGTATACAGACATTATTGAAGAAGCTTTTGATGAAGAGAGTTATATAAGAAACTATTTTGAGAGACTTAAGGATGAGTATTCTGAAGATAAAGAAAAGCTGGATAAGATTAATCGTTTTCTTTCAAGATTTGATAAAAAAAGATTTGAGCGTAAGTATGGCAAATCCTTATCAAAAGAGGATTTGAACGTGATTTTATACGAAAAAGTTATTGAGTTGGGATTGTAAGGACGCAATTTTTGTCCGTAAAATGTTTTTATATAAACAAGGGGAATATGGATTAATAATATGGCGATAATAAATCTTACAAGAAAAGTTTTGCCGTCAATAACAAAAAGTATTGCGCAAAATATTGAGAATGTGAAAAATATGCCGGAAATGCGTCTTGCTGCAATGATACGCAGCGGCGATAAAGGAATCGTTCAGGTCGGTATGAACGAGTGCAAGGCGGTAAGGATTTTGCCGGACAGGATTAATACAATCTATACGGACGGGCTTGCAAGCTGCAATTCTGTCGGTGTTGTTTGCCGCGGGCTGGATAAAAATCCTATTGTAATTCTTTCGCATTATACCCCGCTTGAAACTTCAAGAATAAAACAGGCGCAGACACTTGAGGAACAATTAAAAGTCTACGATGCTTATATTGACAGAAGTGTGAAGCCTAAAGTTTTTTATAATGTACCGGGGTATCAGGCGGAAGATGGTATGCGCCCGTGTGTAAATAATATTTTTGAGAAAATCGGCGTGGTTATGAAAAAGTTTTTTGGTACAAAATTTGATGAGCAGGTGGTTTTGTATCAGCACAAAGGGCGTTCGGCTTATTTTTCGTCAGCAAATATTTTTCAGTTTGATCCTAAGAAAACAAATGAGATGAAAATAACATTTGTAGGCGAAAAAGAATTGTTTTCGGTTATCGGTTAGGTGATGACAAGGTGTTGGGCGACAAACCGAGCGGGAGCGAGGTTAGCCCGAAACTACAGATACAGAGGTTCAAATCCTGTCCTTAAAGCGTGAAAAGCGCACTAAAAAATCGGAATGACAGGACGTTTTGGGCGACAAACCGAGCGGGAGCGAGGTTAGCCTGAAACTACAGATACAGAGGTTCAAATCCTGTCCGTAAAGCGTGAAAAGCGCACTAAAAAATCGGAATGACAGGATTTGAACCTGCGACCCCCGCGACCCGAACACGGTGCGCTACCAAGCTGCGCTACATTCCGAAAAATAGATATTAAATTGTAGATTTATCGAAGCGCAGCTTGGTAGAATTCGGCTAAACGGCTCCATCGAGACCTTCGGACTCTCCATTCGCCTGCCCCATTGTCAAACGTGCCACCGGCACCTTTGCCAACGGGAGACCCTGCTACATTCCGAAAAATAGATATTAAATTGTAGATTTATCGAAGCGCAGCTTGGTAGAATTCGGCTAAACGGCTCCATCGAGACCTTCGGTCTCTCCATTCGCCTGCCCCATTGTCAAACGTGCCACCGGCACCTTTGCCAACGGGAGACCTTACTGCATTCCGTAACAAAACCTAAAACTAATATTCTGACTTATAACCTGCGCCCCTTGTATTCCTGCCTTAATGCTACTAATCCGGCAATCTTACAATAGGCAGGCTGCCAGTGCAACCTGATTTTATTATAAAGTCTCAAAAAAAAATATCAACTCTAATTTTATAAAAACGGACTAGATGATTGATTTGAGGATTAAATCCTCTATTTCGTCGTTCAACATTTGAACATGCTTAATTTTTTCGAGCGCCAATGACAAGACATTTATGTAATCGTTACGCTCCTCACTCAGTTGTTTTGTCAGGTTTTCTCCGGCGTAGCAGATTGCGGAACAGTCTTTTGTTCTGCAATTGTTTACGGTTGTTTTAATAAGGCTCTCTACTGTTAAAAGTTCATCTACTATGTTTTCATTAATACAGTTCAGTTTTTGACTGTTTAATTTTGTGTCCATTCACATGCTCCTTTTGTGCTTGAATGAAAAGTCTCTCTATGCAATAAGTATAATAAAAACAGACGTTTTTTCGTTAATATATTTTCATATTCAAAAGAATGCCTAAAATTTTTGAAAAAATTTACATTTCTTAATGATTCTGGTTGGCTAAAATTCTTGCTGTGCTTTAAAAAGGGGGTTTTATAAGATATGGATTTGGAGACCAAATTACGCGTGGAAATTGTAAAACTTTTGTAATATTTACGAATGATATAGCAAATTATATCATGTTCGGGTTTTATATACACATCTCAGCTCCTAAAAGTGAGGACAAACCGGCATTAATAGTTTTTTTTAAAGAGGTAATATGCGCATAAATACAGATAACCAATCATCATTTCAAAGTCTAAGAAAGGACAGAGCATTTGTAAGACAATTAACGGTAGAAAACGGCTATTCACTGGCTGAAAATAATCAGAAGAATATTCTAAAAGCTATAAAGAGTTTATCAGAGAGCGCGACTATTTCGAGTACTAAATTTTTAATAGAAACGGCAAAGAATTTAAAATATTCAACCAACATTCCGTTTAATATTAGTCCTAAAAACAAATGGAAGGCTGTATTGATGCTTGCCGCCTCCGCGTGTGCTGTAAAGGCTGGTATCGGGGCATCAAAAAGTCTTAATAAAGAATACAAAGAAGCTTTTTATAACATGGAATTGAGTGATGAAGAACGCTCAATTCTTACCTCTTATGATGATATTCTTGCCAAAATGAACGGGTTTGGACCGGATAAAAAAGAGTATGAGGCTGCAAAGAATAACCTTGAATACTTTATAATGTCATCCGAGACTTCTATCGGCGATAAAAAATATATTCTTGAGCGGTTAAACTATTTTCTGAGTGATGATTATAAAATCAACCCGCAGCTTGAAGATAAAAAATTGCAGGCGTTTTCTGAGATTATAAACGATTTGGCGCTGGATAAAGTCAACAGTGATGTCCCCAATATAAAAGCTTCAAACCAGAATACCCATGGTATGTGTACGGTGTTTTCGATTACAAGAAAACTTCTTGCGTATGAATACAAGCGTAACTATACGGATTTTATCCTGCAAGAGCTGGATGATTCGGATACCATGATGATTTATGACAGAAGAGATCTGGGTAAGGGTAAAAAGGTTCCTGTTAAAAAAGCGGTCATTGATTATGACGGTATGCTTGCCCGCGGGTTCAGAATTATTGATGCGGCGGCTGCAAACTGGATGAATATTGCGGACGCTGACAGTGCTACTTCCAATGTGGAAACTGTTTATGTGCCTTATGACAGCGGCGCATTCGGGGTTTATGACGATGCGCATTTAAAAATTGTAAATCCGGATACAAAAATATCCGGTGAACATAATTATATTACGGCGTTGACTGTTACTGAAGATAAACTTAAAAATGTAAAAAGTGCAGTGATCAAACAGAAACTTTATACAGATAAAAACAGATTGGATAATAAATTCAAGGCTGCAGAATACAGCCGCTCTCTGCAGGAAAGTTTGAGCAATATATTCAAGGGACTTCTTGCGGAAGATTACAAAGATATGACGCATGATATGACTGTCGGTGTTCTCGGACTGCAGAAAGAGAACTCCAAGGCAATAAAATCTACCGAAACTGTAGCGCCGGAATATCTGTATATTGATAACGAAGAAACAAGTGTAAAACAGAATAAAATCAAGTCATATCTAAATGACAGATATGGGTTTGCATTTAACCAGTCCGTGGATGATAAAACGGCGGAAAAGGTTTATGAACTTACGGAGGAAATCCGCGCTGTACAGTCCCCTGCGCCCATAAGCCTGTATCGTATGGCAAAAATGCTTACCGGCGCGGCATCAGCATTTAGAAACCAGATGATGATTAGCTGTACTTTGCCTGAGAGACTGCATAACTATCAGATTTCACTCGGTATCCCTGATGAGGACACGGTTTTTCTTAACAATATCAGCGCGCTCAAAGAAAAGGTGGAGGCTGATAACGAATTTATTATAAACAGCCTTTCTAAAAATCTTGAGATAGAACCATCTAAAGAAGGTGTCCTTGAGTTTTTAAATTCAAGTGAAGAGTATATCCGGCAGCTTCCTGAGATTTATGACGATTTGTATAAAAGGCTGAATAAAGGAGACAGAAAAACGGTTTTAATCAACGAGTTAAAGGCTTCACTGCAAGTACTGGATTCTGATAATCAGGAGGCAAAAAGAAATCTTATGTCGGTTACCGGTATTTACGGTGAGGATATATTGCGTTCGCGGGTCAATGAGGCGCTGGATTTACTGACGTACAGAGATATAATTAATACCTATGCCGAAGTTTTGGAATGTGAGCCGGAACAGGATACTGTAATAGCGAAGATTAGAGAGGTTCTCACGGAATTTTTCGGCGGACAGGGTGAAGAAAAGATGGCACAAATCGCTGACGGGCTTGGTATAGCACCGGAAGAAGTGATGGATACACTCGTTGCTGCGGGAGGAACATTAACCGGTGCATTTGATGAAGTATACTACGCACAGGCTTCCGAACTTATTAATCAGAAGAGTATAAAAAATGATTTTTTAAAGTATTACGGAAATCTGGTAACAACTCTTTCCGGCGGAGTGAGTGTTGAATTTATTACAAACCTTTTGATAAACAACGGACTCCCTGTTGAAATTACGACAGAAAACCTTTCTGCTTTACCCGGCATTATTCTGGGCGCTATCAACGATATGGCAGATACGGTTAATACAATTGCGCAGAAACTGTATATAGAAAGAGACGGTGATATTGTTAATTCTGTTTTTACGCCGCATATTGTACTTGATTATTATGAAAAAGCGTGCCTTTTACAAAAAGCATCTGTAATAGACAAGTTTAACAGAAAGTTTGAGGCTCTGGATAAACTGTATGCAAACAAGCATAAATATTCTGACAGGGCTTATAAGGTCAGAAGAAAAGAATTAACAAAATTTACAAAATCCCAGAGGGAAGAACTCAACAAAATGTTATCTTCGGTTAATCTGATGTACAAAATAACCCGTCAGGAAAAGGATATGATGTTCAGATCTGTGCGTCCGGATTATGAAGAAATATTCAGAGAGTACGGCGTAAATAACGGCATATACTGGACTGGATTTGGTGTTTCCTGGGGGCTTCCGAGTTATAAAGAAGCGGCGCTTCTGGAAACAGTGACGGATAAACCGTATTTTATTCAGAATAACTTGAGAAAAGCTTTCAAAGATATTAAAGAGGGCAAATTCTCCGGAGTAACAGGTTCTTCGGTTTCCGATACGCGTCTGGGAATGCATGCGCAGTATATAGCATCAATTGATACTGTTAAAGTTCCGTCAAAATCCGATCCGGAAAAGATGGTGGAAAAAGATGTACTTTTCCATGACAATAGCTGGGGCAGAATAGAAAAAGAGAATGTCTGGGTAGATTCAAAAGGACTTATGCGGACGGATTACAATAATGATTACGGGTATAAGTACGGATATATAACAAATGACGATTACAGAAACGGTACATTTGTCGATGACCTTCTTTATAAAGGCGGTCAGGTTGTAGGGCAAAAGTATAATAATAAACAGTTAAATAAACTTAATCCGTCGGAATCATACTCTTTTGAACTTATGAACGATGTAATTATTCCGGGGCGGAGTCCTAAAGCGATTTCTCTTGCGAGGGTAATTAAGGATGAATTACTTATTCCGGATGAGTACAATCTCGGAGTCCTTGAAGAGTATGCGAAGAAAATGACGCCGGAACAGCTTAAACATAAGTTAAAGGTTCTTAATGACATAGAAATGAATTATGTAAAAGAGTATAACAGGCTGGAAAAACGTATACTTGGCGATAAATTCAATAAAGGTATTGTAACGGAGGCGGATTACAACGCGCTATCGGACGATGACAGCTTAAAAATCCTGTTAGAACGCGCGGCATTAAGAAAAATGTTCTCTGATAGTATTTATAAAGAAGAAATAGACTGTATAGCATCGTTAAAAGAATTAAATAAATTGAAAGCTAAAATGCAAAAAGAAGTGAAGGATAACTTCAGGTATTCTTTTATGAAGGACAGCAGTGTATTTGATATATTGAAACCTGCATTGGCGGATGATACAGAGGCTATGCTGAAAGAAAATAATATAGAATATAAGGATGTTTCTGTACCGGAACTTATGAATTCCGCGTTACAATCGGTAAAAGATAATTATGACGGCAGTTTACGTTTGGCAGCAAAAGTTATTTCTAATAATTTTACCGATGAATTTATTGAAAAAACGGGGGATTTAGTTTCTGTTGAGTTATCACAGGAATTAAGAGAAAGAATTTATACTAATATTATAAACAAATTTACTCTTAAGCCCGATGAGATTAATACAAATGTTTTGCCGGAAAATGTTATAAACTGGATAGATAAGACATACAACCCCGAAACTGATGAAGAGTTTGTTTCAATATTCAATCGTCTCCAGAATTACACGTTTGATGAATACAACAGGCATGTGCTCTCTAAATTGGAAGATGATGACCTTGTAAAAAATATTACGGGTTACGATATTGTGCGCAGTATCAGAGCAAGCAGAGAATCCGCGGAGGATGCTTTGTTTAATGAAGTGTTTATTGATGAATTAACGAAAAATTTTGATTTAAGTACAACAGAGCCATATACCCGCTACGGGAGGTTCAGTAAAAAAATAACAGGCGCCACATACAAAAAACGCAAATTTGACGATACATATATGAACCTGCGTTACAGCCTTAGAAAATTAATGTATGAAAAAATGTTTGCGAAAAACAAAGAAATGGCATATAAACAGTACAATGCTCTCCCCGCTTTCCCTCGGATAGATTTGTCGGAAGCAAATGCAGATCTTATGGAAAAATCAGTAAATCTTATAAAAGACGCACATGACAGACTTTCTATGTACAGAGAACAGGTGCAATTATTCGATACTGCGGATAGGATTGTTGAATTTATACGCGGACATGCCGATAAGGCTCTGACTTATAATGAGATTTACCGTTTGAAGCAGGATGTACAGAAGTTTATTCAGATGGCTGCTGAAAATAAAGAGTTTAACGATGTTTCGGCAAGTTTGGCAGGAATACTTACGCCTGATGAGGAAATTGACATTAAAGTTTATCTGCCGGTTGCGGATAAACTTGAAAAACTTTGCGGAGCACTGTTAAAGCTCTGCTCCAGAGAAGAATATCGATCAAAGATTGATAGTGCGGAAAAAGATTTTTCTGCCTCAATAGATGTATTCTTAAAACTCAGAGTCCAGCCCGAACACAGGGACAGAGTCCGCGGGAAAATGAATGAGTGGCTGGAAGCCCTGAATCACAAAAAGCCTGAAACGGAAGATAAGTATAATGAACTTTTAGATATGGTTGACAGGTATTATCTTGTTAATACCCCGGACAAACTTCTGGATGAATATTTATACAGGCTCTCCTGCGGTGTGACAAAGGAGAATGAGTATTACGTCAACGCTCTGGGTAATACAGTTGATGCCCTGCTTAAGAGTGCAAAGTATATCAGCTTACAGGATATAATGATGCGTGCAACAAGAGAGGGGATTATCAATGTTGTTGCTAATGAGTTTGACAATGTTGATTTAGAACTTATGCACATTGGTAAAAATAGGAAAAAAGAAACGGCAGTGTATAAGATGTCATCGCCTGAGGCTCTGATTACAATGCTCCGCCCGTTATTAATGGAGGATAACTTTGAAGCTGCAAGGAATTTTGTCCAAAAATTCAATCTGGTAGAAAAGGTAGTGCCCGCGCTGCTTAAAACTCCGGAAATGGCTGTGGTG
The DNA here is from genome assembly GCA_944323635.1 of Candidatus Gastranaerophilales bacterium. Taxonomy (GTDB): domain Bacteria; phylum Cyanobacteriota; class Vampirovibrionia; order Gastranaerophilales; family Gastranaerophilaceae; genus CALUTH01. The sequence continues at coordinate 3,041 of CALUTH010000050.1, read as the reverse complement.
GATAAAATGCTTAAAAAACTGCAACGCATGCAAAAGTCAGCAGTCTCGGAGGCAGCGATTGTAAAAGAACTGAAAGAAAAGATTAATGCTCTGCCTGCGGATACGAAACCTGCGGAAATAAAAGATATTTGTCGCAGATTTGTGCAAGAGCTTGAGGGTAAAAAAGTTATTAAAAACAACGTGTTTATCTCTGATTTAATTGAGACATTTAAGAATGTTATTAAATCGGATATTGTAGACAATCTTGACGGACTTTCCGTTCAGGTATTTTTAAACAGTGTTGTACAATCGGCTCTGGCATCTTCTTCTAAAACGCTTATGAATAATGTAACACAACTGAACGCATATTTTTATAATGCGCAGATTATAATGAGTTTTATAGAAGAGCTTACATTGCCTGAAAACAATAAGGAATTAATATCAGAGGTTGCGGCAGCACGGGCATGGTATGAGAAGACAATTGAGGCGCAGAATGCGTATGTACATGCGCTGAATGATATTGATATAGTATAAAAAAAACAGGAGCAAGCTCCTGTTGGAATTAAGAATAGCTGGAAGTATGAAAAAGATTTACTAATATTTAACAGCTATTTTTGTTTGTATGCAATTAACGAACATGGCATATTTAGTTTTACAAAAATAGCGCCATGCGGTATTACCCTGTTAGGCTACAAAAAATAAATGTAAAATTAACACTTAAGCCCCAAACCAGCTAATATTAAGAAAAAATTAAATTATTACAAAAGTATATACAAACACTTGACAAAAAAAAGAAAGTGTTGCATAATGAAAGTGTTAAATGAAGTGTACAAAAAACACTTAATAAAGAAAGGAGGGAACAAGATGTTTGTTTCACCGATAAATCAAAATAGTAGTTTAAATTTTTCTGCAAGAGGTTACAGAACAATGTTAAATGCAGAAAATAACGCAATTGGCTCTGACGAAGCTTTGTTAATGCTTCAAGATCCGAAATCCGCAGTTATTTTCAAACAAAACCAGAATGAAGCTAAAAAGGCTAATGACAGCAATCCGATTACCGCATTAGGCTACAAGTTGTACAGAACGTTCAAATACGTTACAAATGCGTCTTACAATGATGCTGTAGCGGAAAGCAACGCAGAAAAAGAAAAGTTTGTTGCACTTGCTTAATCGGATAAGTGCGGCAAACTTTTTTATAATTAATTTTAATTGTTTAAATTACACTTTTTAAACATTCACAAGGGTTAGAGTATATTCATCGTCCGTGCATGAGTTATTGCAATTGCAATTGCGTCAACTGTATCGTCCAGTTTGGGCAGCACCTGATTGTTTAAAGCCAATTTGACCATTGCTTCAACTTCTTTTTTTACCGCGCGTCCGTAACCGGTAAGAACTTGTTTCACCTGTATCGGGGTGTACTCGTATATCGGTGTTCCGCTCTCTTCTATAACCGCGAGTATTACCCCGCGCGATTGCGCAACAGGAATGATTGTTTTCTGGTTTTTGAAAAAGAACAAATCTTCTATAGACACGGCATCGGGAGAGTACATGTTTAAGAGTTCTTTCATATCTCTCATAATTTCCGCAAGCCGTTCCGGTACTTTCTTATCTTTTTCTGTCCTGATAGAGCCGGATGCGGTAAGTTTTAATTCGCCATTTTCTATATCTATCACCCCGTATCCTACAAGAGCCATTCCGGGGTCTATTCCGAGTATTCTCATATATGAATTATAACAGAAATTTACAATATTCAAAAAAGTAGTGACTTTGCTTTTTTTCTGTAATACAATAGAGCTATTGAGGTAAGTGTATATGAAACAACAGTCCAACAAAAATGTTATCGGCATCCCGAGAGGAATGTCTTTTTATCACAACTATCCGTTCTGGTACGGCTTTTTTGATGCTCTTGATATTGTACCGGTGTTGTCGGATTTGACTACAAAACAAACAATGTCAGACGGTTCTGCGCTTGTAGTTACGGAAACCTGTCTGCCGATTAAAATTTATCTCGGTCATGTAATTAATCTTCTGGATAAGGGGATTAAGAATATTTTTGTTCCTTGCCTTCAATCTATTGCGCCCAAGGTTTATAACTGCTCTAAAATCAGAGGGCTGCCCGATTTGGTGCGTAACGTTATTAAAAGAGATTTTAATCTTATTGAAGCAACACTGGACAAGTCTGATAAAGGCAGAGGATTGTACAGCTTTTTGAAAGAAGCGGTTGCGCCGTTTGGTATTACTGATGAAAAATTGATTAAAAAGGCTTCAAAAGCCGGCTGGAGAGTGTATAACAATTTTAGGGTTATGTTAAATTCCGGCATGAGTTATAAATCTGCAATGAACTATGCTTTGCAGGGTAAAGTTTTTATTGATGTTCCTAACAAAGAATACCCGATTTCTGTAGCTCTTGTGTCGCATGGATACAATATTTATGATGAAAGAGCGTCAATGAAAATATTTGATAAATTGGAAGCGATGGATGTCAAAGTCTTTACGGCTCTTCAATTAACGGATAAACAGATGAGTGAAGGTATTGCGGCGCTTGAACAGAAACCGTACTGGGCAAATCAGTACGAAATGACGGGTTCGGCAGGGCATTATCTGAAAGATAATAAGATAGATGGTCTGATTGTACTTACGGCGTTCGGGTGTGGACCTGATTCCCTTATGATAGAAAATATTATACGAAAATCAAAAGAATTTGGTAAACCGCTTTTGTCTTTAACTATTGATGAGCATACGGGGGAAGCCGGTTTTATTACACGTCTTGAAGCTTTTATTGATATGCTGTACCGGAAAAAGCGTTCTACTATTATCAATAAGATAGAAATGCCAAATTATGATTATGTTCCGCAAACTAATATTTGCGATTATATCAAAACAAACGGCTAGTTTGAGCATAAAAAACTTTTATTAATCCCCGCTGTTACACAGCGGGGATTGTTTTTTTTTTTTTTTTTTATTATTTTTATAATTATTTTTATTTTTTTATTTGAATTTTTTTTCTTTTTTTTTTTTGATTTTATATTTTTTTTTTTTTGCGTTGTATTAATTTTTTCTGT
>CALUTH010000049.1 GCA_944323635.1 Candidatus Gastranaerophilales bacterium | reverse complement strand
AAGTCAGAAATTTTGTAGGCAACGGGGTTGTACTGCTCATGGAACGTGCAATTCCCGAAGGACGCAGCAACCCTGATTTTGAAGCATGTCTTGCCGAATTCTATAAAAACTACAGCAATAATGTTAACGAAAAAACACGCCCCTACGACGGTATCCCTGAAACTCTTGACTATCTTAAATCAAAAGGAGTAAGGCTTGCCGTAAACTCAAACAAATATGATGCGGCTGTAAAAGATTTATGCAAAATATACTTTCCGCAGATAGAAATTGCCATCGGCGCAAGAGAGGGAATAGACATAAAACCCGCATCTAACGGGGTTAACGATATTCTTGCATTCCTGCATACGAACAAATCAAGCGCCTTTTTCATCGGAGATTCCTCCGTAGATATTCAAACTGCAAAGAATTCGGGTTTAAAATCAATAGGCGTAACCTGGGGTTACCGTTCCAAAGAAAGTCTGATTGAAGCAGGCGCCGACTACATCGTTGACACACCAAAAGAAATTATAGATATAGTACTACCTGCAAACCTCGTCTAACTCACTAATTTCCGTTTTATCAAACAGTTTTTTCAGTATTAAAAACGGGTCAGATTGTCTTGAAACACTATTTGCCGTTTTATCGGAAATAATCCATTCGTCCTTGATTGAAGAATATGCAACATCATAAGTCCCATTTCCGCTTCTAAACTGCGAAAACGGTATACTATGTTCTTTAAAAAATCGTACAAAGTTTTCAAAAATCAAAGAGCTGTCAGGACTTGCCGAATTATTTTTAGAGCCCAGTAGAAAGCCCTGCAAATTCTCATTAGTTAAATCTATCTTCTGTTTTATAAAATCTGCAACCGTCCGAAAATTTTTGTTTTCCCTCATGGTGGGACATATATGGTTCAAAAGGACTTTCTGTCCATCCGTTATTCCGCAGACCGTACAATCGAAAATATCGGTTGTAAATGCACTCTCTGCTAGAACACTCTCCTTTATAGTCCAAGGGTAAGCGACAAAATTTTTATTGCTAATTTTACCGGTTACATTTCTAAACTCTTCAGGCGAAACAAGTCTTATTCTTGATGTAAATGCAATATTATTATCCATACCGGTATAAAACATGTGAAGGCGAAAAATTGCTCTTTTTTAAAAAACATTAAAAAACAAGAGCGTCAACAACTTCTCTAAAAGCACCCTCACCACTCTTTGCCGTCGTAATCTGCACGCCGGCCACAGCACTGACTTTATCAACCGCCCCCGGAACAGTTATTTTATACTTTGCGTACTCAAGGCATTCTAAATCATTAACATCATCCCCGATATAAACGTACTCATCCTGTCCGAGCGAATATTTTTGAATAATAGAGTGCAAAACATCTATTTTTTTTCTAATTCCTTGATAAATTTCACTTATATCAAATTTTTTAGCCAGAAGTTCAATAGCGGAATTGCTCTCTCCCGATATAACCGCAATATGATACCCGTTTTTTTTAAGGATAGACATCCCCATTACATCCTTAAAATTAACCCGTCTTGATATACCGCCGTTTGCGTCAATATAAGCGCAGTTATCAGTCATTATTCCGTCAAAATCAGTTATTACCCACTTTATAGTATCAGGAAGTTTAATCATTTCACCCTTCTCAACTTTTCTATTATCGGTTTTTCCCGTTCGTAAACCCGTTTTACGCCGTCTCCCATAAACAGCGGTACATTTCTTATATCCCGCACCAGATGATAAAGTCCGTTTTTCTCAAGACTCGCCGCCTGATCAGAGCCCCAGTTTGTTCTATCCAAAGTTATATGACGCTCAACAGAGCACGCCCCGAGCACAACCGCAACAAGAGTAGGTGCAAGCCCACGTTCATGTCCAGAGAACCCCACAGGGCAATTAAATTCTTCTTTTAATGTTTTTATAACCCTTAAGTTTTGTTCATCATTATTACTGGGGTAAGTCGATGTGCAATGATAAATTATAAGGTTATCCTCCCCGAGAACATCAACCGCATGTCTGATTTCTTCCATTGTACTCATGCCGGTAGATAAAAGTACAGGTTTACCCTTTGATTTTGTATATCTTAAAAGATTATCATCCGTAAGCGATGCCGATGCAATTTTGTAACATGGCGGATTAAATTTATTTATAAAATCAACAGAGCCTTCATCCCAGCAGGATGCAAACCACATAATTCCTTTTTCTTTGCAATACCTGTCTATTTCAGTATATTCATCCTCACTAAACTCAAGACCGCGCTTTAAATCCCCGTTTGTGTTTCCAAATACGCTTTTACGCTCTTTAGCAAGTTCTTCCTTAGAATAAACTACATCAACAGTTCTTTTCTGAAACTTTACGGCATCGCATCCGCACTCCTTCGCCATATCAATAAGCGCCTTTGCCATTTTAAGGCTGCCGTTATGGTTTATACCGATTTCCGCGATAACAAAGCATGGCTTTCCGTCGCCTACAAGTCTGTCACCTATTTTTACAACTCTCATAATAATTACCTTAAATACTTTTTATAAAGACCAAACTCTTCATCTAAATCACAATTTTTAATATTTTCCGTTTCAACATCATCAGTTTCGTTATCAAAAACTACTTCCTCTTTAATCTCCTCCGCAGGATTTTCTGATTTTTCAGACAAATCTTTTATTAAATGGATTGAATTAGCCGAAGCGCCGATAATCATTTTCCGCCCATCAAGCTCTATAACATGGAGCATTTTATTATTTCCTAGAGGCGTTGTTGAAAGTATTGTTATCTTATCTTTTGCAAACTCTTTATTTTGCGCTTTAAATGTTTTTAACCCCAAATGGTTGAGTTTGTTATAAATAATCCCCGTTGCATAAATCAAACAAATCACAAAAACCAGAGAAAGAAGAACAGACAAATACCCCGGCTCATGCGGCTGTCTGAGCGTACTCTTTAGCGGCTCTGCAAACACCTGAGCCGAATTAAGAACTATTAAAACAGGTATTAAATACTTTATCATACTACTCACTATAAAATTATACCACAGGAGAGCATAAATAAAATATAGGGGGGGGGTAAATAAGAGTAAGTGGCAAATGTAAGGAGGTAAATAAAATACACAGGAAGTTAGATTACCCCAACAAGCTTTGTTTGATATACAATTTAGGAATGAATGTACAACCGATCAATTACAATATAAAATTCATAAGAAGAAAACCTTTAACAAGTACCACCATCGAAAAATCACGTTCAACGGTATTTAAAGGGTTATTCGACAGCACCACTCCCGATTTATCACAAAAATTTCAATACGGACTTGAAGCGCTTGATGAACAATCCGTTTTTGTCGTAACCTCTAACGAAGCCTCTTCCAATATGATGCTTGAAATCCATGCTGATAAAATTTATATTCCGGTAATGAAAAAATACACACTATTTATCAAAAAAGGCGACTTAAAAAACATGGATGAACTGGATTCCAATTTTGCGATATACAAAAAAGGAAACAAATATTACATTCTCTCTCTTGCCGAACATCCTTTAAGAAAACTGCTTGTAGATATGCCGAAAGAACATTACAACAAAGATAATATCGTCCCCTCAGGGAACGTTAGAGAACTTAATAACGGTTCAATTATTCATACAGGAGAAATGGTATGGGCATCCTCAGGAGAAAAAGAAAAATTTGTATTCAATACACCTAAAATATTTAATCCAAGAAATGCCGAAAAGTACCTCAATATCAAAAATATAGATAATTTACAGGATTTTAACAAGAGAACAATCACAGCACTTAATACGGACTATAACGCAGAAAAAGAAATAAAAGGTATTACTTTTGAAGACATAGGCGGGCTTGATGATGCAATAGAAACACTGAGAAAATATGTCGTTCGCCCGATTAATTATCCGCAGGTGTATCAAAATATCCGTCTAAACAAAGGGATTCTGCTGTACGGGCCGCCAAGATGCGGAAAAACAATGCTGGGCAAAGCTCTCGCAAATGAAGTAAACGCAAAGTACAGAGAATATAATGCAAATGAGTTTAAATCATCCACTGTAGGAACCTCCGAAAGTAATATAAGACAGGTTTTCAAGCAAGCCGTGGCAGACGCGCCGTCAATAACATTTATTGATGAATTTGATTCTATTGCAAAACCCCGCGACGGATCGTCAAACGCAAGATTTGACGATCCTATGGTTAACCAGTTTTTAGGATGTATGAGCGATTTGGAAAAATGCGCTGTCCCCGCCTTTATTATTGCAGCAACAAATATGAAAAAACTGATTGATCCGGCACTACTTGCCTCAGGTCGTTTCGGGCTGCATATTGAAGTTCCGATGCCCGATTTAACGGGTTTGAAACAAATATTTAATATCCATGCCAGAAAACAGCATATTATGAATGATGTTTCCGTTAATGAACTGGCGCAGACAATGCTGGAAAACAAATTCAACGGCTCTGATGTTGCGGAAATGATAACAGATGCGTTTTTCAATGTATTAGAGCGGCTCGGGCTCAATAAGAAAATGGATAATAAAACATTCACCTTCTCTGACTTAGAAAAAATAGCTTTAACCAGGAATGATTTTATAAAAGCAATTCAGAGAATAACTAAACAAAAAATTTAAGTTTTAAGCGTATAAAATACACTAAAAATCGCGGCAGGAATATCCGCCGCGATTTTTTATGCAATACACATATCAAATCTGTTATTAGTGCTGTTTCTTCATCATTTTTTCATAGTAACTCGGGCACCAGATAAGAGCAAAATACATCACTCCGCAAAAGAACAATAAATTTAATACTTCCATAACTGCTCCTTTCTTTTGTCTACAATAGTACTATTCCCAGTTTTTACAAATTTATAACACTTTTTTGAAAAATCGTTACAAAACTTCACATTTATTTCAAGCAAAAACAGGCGCAAACTGTTTAACGGCACGGGATATGCTCTATTTTATACATATTAAGATTTGTTACAAAATTCCCCGTTTCATGCAATTTTCCGTTACAAAAATACTTTATATATATATCAAGTATATACAAAAGAGGAAAAGGAGAATATATTATGCCAGAAATCAGCGGAATTTCATCAATCGGTTCAGATTATACAACAGCACCTGAAAGAAAAGAGGTACAAGCAAAACCGTTTATGAACAGTATCTTTGATGCATTTAATTCTATGAACAACGGTGCACCGGCTTCAACCTCTCACGTAGGTTAACCTGTCATAAAGTTTTTGTTTAATGTAAAATAGTCCTGTAGATTTTACAGGATTATTTTTATGTTACTAACAGTCGATATAGGAAATACAAGTATTACTCTGGGATTGTTTGATGAAGAGGCATTAATTGAAAATTTCAGGCTCGCATCGGACAGAGAACTGCCGCAGGAGGAGTATGAAATTCTGCTTAAATCACTCCTTTCAAAATATAATGTAGAGGCGGTTATAATAGGTTCAGTCGTTGATGAATTGGATAAAAAGTTTAAGGCTGCTGCTGATGCGGTGTTTAAACTGGATTCTATTATTGTAGACTGCAAAATGAATACAATAGTAAAAATTGCCACCGATAACCCGGAGGAAGTTGGCGCCGACCGTATCGCAAACGCATGCGGCGCATTTATGCTGTACAAAAGACCTGTTATAGTTATAGACTTCGGGACTGCAACAACCTTTGATATAGTTAATTACAAAGGCGAATTTTTAGGCGGCGTCATAACCCCGGGGCTTAATTTACAATTAAAAACACTTAATAAATTCACTTCAAAACTTCCGCAGATAGATATAGCAACCGCTCCTGCCGCAATCGGAAGGAACACGGTTGATGCAATTCTTTCAGGCGTTATCAGAGGAACGGCATGCCTCATTGACGGATTAATCAGGCAGTGTGAAGCAGAACTCGGAGAAAAGGCAACCATCGTTGCAACAGGCGGATATTGTACGCTTATTGAAAAATATATGATTTCTCCGTTCGACTTTATAAACCCGACGCTTACATTAGAAGGTCTGCGTTTCCTGTACGAAGCATCAGTTAAGGATGCCGCGCTCGTCGGTTAAGTTTTGTAAATAAAATTGTCACAGCCGCTGTTTTACATGTATACTAAAAATATACAGGAAATAGTATAGTGAATTTAAGTATTCTTTCTTATAAGTGGTCAATAACTAAAAGTATTCCTGATAACAGAAGAACAGGAGAACAAGCTGCGTCCGAAAATGATTATAATAGCTTTAATAAAGGTGTTCCTGCTGCGGACACCTTTATTAGTAGTAATGCACCCGCATTTACATCCGTAAACCCTGCAATGGCGGCATTAAGAAAATATGCAAACGATTTCAGATGCGCCTACACAGGTTTAAGAATGATTAGTTTTAATGCTTACAAACATTTACTGGAACTTGCCAGCAAACCCCATAAAACAGATAAGGGACTAATTAATCAGGTGAGTAAATATCAGGAAACTATGGACGGAGTAGAACTTGAAGTTCTTAAATTCTACAAGCATAAACTAAATTCTAATGCACACAAGACGATAAAGGATGTTACAGAAGAACAATTTCCTAAAAGTTACAAAAATCTTAAATTACAATATTTAAAAACAATAAACAAATTAAGAAAAATGTCGTCAGATATTAACTATGAAAAAACGAGAACACGCTATAATACTATACTTGACTGCTGGGAAGAAGATTTAAATAACGGGAACTATATTGATGCTGTAAGCTCATACAAATATAATCAAATTCTTCAAAAAATGAAATTAAGCAGTAAAGACAGCAGCATTAAACCATTAATAAATGAAAGATTACAAGAGCTGCCTTCTGCCAGAGATAACTTTGATGCCTTTATTGTAAAAAATAAAGACAGCACAACCAAACAGTTTATTAATAACATAATTTCACCATTTTTAGTAACGATTGACCATGTCAAATCAAAAAAACGCGGAGGTCATGCAAGTTCCATATCAAACTGTATTCTCGTCAGAGCAAAGGAAAACTACGAAAAAAGCGACACGCCTCTTGATGTCTCTCTGGCAATGCACCCCGAAAGAATTAAGCATATACAAGAGTACTATCAACATGTTATTGATAAAGTCAACAATGGAGGACTAAAAGAATACCCCTGGTATCCTTTTGAAATCAAGAAAACACTGGAAACTGAATCTAAAAACAGGCTGCAGCTTGACACATTTAAACTTAATATTTCGGCAGAAGAAGCATATAAAAGTTTTACAGCTTAGTATATATTTCTCTGATTAAGTATTCTTCAAGCATTTTTTTATCTGAATTTTTTGCGTCTTTATCATTTATAAGAATACAAAAAGCATATGTTTCACCGCTCAGAGCATCAACATAGCCGGCAATGGAATTTGTTTTTACAAGCCCCGTTTTCGCAAACAATTTACCTGTCATATAGTTCATCCTGTTAACCAGTGTTCCTTCCCCGGGAGTTGGTAATAACAGTTTTAAACTTGTGTTAGCAGGGTTAGCAAGAAATTCTGCAACAAACTCTGCAGTTAATAAATTATCCTCGCTTACACCGCTTGCATCCGCTATTTTTATATCATCCATTTTTAGTTTTAATGCGGCACAATAATCATGCAAAAGAGCAAGCCCAGCATAAAAGGTACCAACGCCATCCTTTGCGGCTTTAGATGCAGCGACTTTAAACAGGCTCTCTGCGGCAATGTTGTTACTATCCTTCAATACTGCCTTCTGTATATCCTCCATTCCATGCGAGATTATTGCTATTTCCTTAAATTCTGGTGATAATTTTTTAAATCTGTACACGCCTGAGTAATCAATCTTTTCCTCATTCAATATTCTCTCTAAGGATAATTTAAAATACCGCTTAGTATTTGTTACCGGAATATTCCGGCTCATCAATGTATCCACAACTCCTGAAGCAATAATCATGTCCGGGGCAATATAATCTTTTCTGGTTAAAAGGATTTCATTTTTATCACCCGTAACTATTTCATTAATAAAAGACAACGGATAAAATTTTTCCTGCGCAATTGTTACCGGTGCACCTTCCGTAGTCGGAACAAAAGAAACCTTTACCACATTTCCATCAAGATTATACGCACTAAAGCGCGCAAGCTCAGGATTTAAATTATCTTCTTCATCCCAACCGGCGCCCCAATCTTCTGAATCTATAATACTGTCATCAATATATATAGCCTTAGCGTTAGGTTGAATCTTCGTTACAAGAGTTTTGAGATTATCCCCCGTCAAAAGAGGATCGGCGCCGAGTTTGATTAAATATTCATTATTAGCATTCTTATAAAGTGATGTTTTAAACCTGTAATCCAAACCCAGTGTGTTTTCTGCAACTTTATAAGTTATGAGTTTTTGTACCGAACCGGGATAGAATTTACGTTTTGAATGCAGCTGGTAAACTTCTTTTCCGGTTTCAAGATTTATAATAGAAACAGAAATATCCGATTTTTTTATATTTGATTCACTTATTACTTTAGGGAAATCAGCCCCTGCCGAAAAAACAGGAAGCATAACACCCGCCGCTATTATCGCTAAGAATTTTTTTAACATACCCGAACCTCATAGTTTTCGTGAATATCATTAAGAACAGTACACTTTTCTCTAAAATTATACATCTCAGATTTAGAAATTTCAGCAAAAATCATTCCGTCGCCGGAAGTAATTTCATCAAGAACTTCACCGTTATAATCATAAATAAGAGAATGCCCGAGGTTATAAGAGCCGTCAGCAAGTTTGCCGGACTGTGTAAGGGCTGAAAAAAACACCTGATTTTCAACCGCACGTGCTCTTGTCAAAGAAAGCCAATGGTTCGCCCTTCCCATCGGCCATGCTGCCATATTAACAATTAAATCCGCGCCGGCTTTCCTATACGCTCTGTATATTTCCGGAAATCTTATATCATAACATATTGTCAGTCCTGTTTTAAATCCCTTTATATCAATCATAACAGGATTATCACCCGCTTTTACATAAGTTCCCTCACAGCATCCGTAATATGAGAATAAATGATTTTTTCTATACTTAGCAATTAATTCCCCGTCAGGAGAAATAACAGGACAGGTATTATAATAATTTTCACCATCCTTCTCTACAAAACTGCCGCCGAGAATGAAGCTTGAATATTTGCGTGCAAGTCCGGAAAGCAGGTCAATTGTTCTGGAATTGTTTACATCCTCCGCCGAAGCTCTAAACTCGCGACACTCCCAGCCCACCGTCCAAACTTCCGGCAAAATAAGAACATCAAAACTTCTACCGTTAATATTCCGATCAAGAAGTTCAAGAAGTTTCTGATGATTTGCCTCAACATTACCAATTACAGATTCCATCTGCAGGGCTGCTATTTTGATTTTTTGTTCTTCCATGCGCGTTTCTTCTTTAAATCTTTATATACTTCCGGCGCCCGTTCTTCCAGTTCAAGCAGGGCATTTTGGAGTTTTAACCTGCACTCTTCATCCTGCTCAGGAGTATTATCAGGGTTAACATATATCGGTTCGCCGTACAAATTTAACAAATCACAACGTAAAAACGGCATTCTGAACCCATCCCAGGAATTAAACTTAAGCAAGGAGCGCTGATCAGAGTACCAGACAACAGGAACAATCGGAGCACCGCCCAGCTTTGCCGTCTTTATAACGCCTTCTTTTACAACCCTCGCCGGGCCGTTAGGTCCATCTACCATAATAGCGCAACAGCGTTTTTCTTTTAATTCTGAAATCATCTGCATCATAGAGGTTGTGCCGCCTTTTTTTCCGGCAGAACCTCTTATGACTCTAAACCCCCAGTGTTCACAAATATATGCAACAATATCACCATCTTTTGAACGACTTATAAGAACATTTAAGTTGGATTTATCCTCTATACCATGAACACAACATTGGTGCGCATGCCACATAGCATAAACACATGGATAAAGCTTCGGGTTATTAACTTCAACTATATGCGTAAATAATTCTTGAAACCTGTATATTAAATATGCCGCATGCGCAAACTTATGCACATTTTCTTTAGTTATTATTTTAACCATTAATGTAATTATACAATAAAAACATAAAAATCTCATACAAAAGTTATATTCAAAAATAATTTAAATGAAGGGTTGATTTTCTCAAAAATATTATTAAACTGCTAGTATAGGATAACTATAAGGAGAGTATATGTCCAAATATTTAAACGGCGCATCTCTTTACTCTGCAGTGAACTCAGGGCTTGCAAATTCGTACAACCTGCTGACCGGATTATACAAAGACGGTATAACGCTTGAAAACCTGACTTCCGCAATGAGTAATTCTACGGTGCTCGCAAACAACTACGGTGCAACATTTGCATCTTATATGATGACAAATTTTTCCAGCATTGACAAAGATAATGACGGGGTATTATCATCCTCTGATATTCAATCTTATATGAATACTTTATCAGCGCAAGGGCTTACAAGAGAGCAAATAACAACTCTCGGAAGTTCAGCAGGACTTTCTTCTTCGCTACAAGAGACTGTGCTGGCGCACTTTGACGATATTGATGCAAACAATGATAATCGTGTTACCACTGCTGAAATTCAATCCTACAACATAAAATCAGATCTTTATCAACAAAAAGTTGAAGACTTAAACAGAAATATCAGTCAGATGTCTTTATACACAGATGATCTCCCTGAATTTGAAGGCAGTATGATGGATTACAAATACCTTTCTAATGAAGAATAAAGCGGATTGCTTTAATCTGCAAAGTGTTTATTGTTTAGGAATTGTTATACGAAACTCAGTATATTTATCAGGCTCACTCTGAACTTCTAAAGTTCCGTTATGAGCCTTTATTATTTGCTGAGATAGAAACAACCCCAAACCGGTACCTGTACGTCTGAATTTTTTTGATGTTGAATAATATTTTTGAAAAATTTTCTTTATATCCTCTTCCGGTATACCTTTACCATAATCCTTAACAGTTATGATTACATTATTATCTGTATCATACGCATTTATATCAATATCCGTTCCTGCTGCCCCATAAGAAATCGCATTATGAATCAGGTTTTTTACAACCCGCTTTAAATGAGTAATATCCGCTACTATTTGTATATTTTTATTAATGTTCAAATTAATATTGTTTTCCGTATGCAAAGCAATCGGAGACATTTCATCAATTATCCCTTTTAAAAATTCGTTCAAATTAAAACTATCTTTGTACAGGGTAAGTCCCGAAGCATTAACTTTATATGTTTCAAGGACCGTTTGCACCAGATCAATTAATTCATTATTTGATGCTTTCATATTATTAAGCGCTATCCGCTGTTTATCTGTTATTTCGCCGAATTTCTCTGCAAGAAGTAAATCCAGCATATTCGCCTCAGCAATAATAGGAACCTTTAAATCATGTGTAAGAGTTGCGACAAAATCTTCTTTCAATGTTTCAATTTCCTTCTGATCTGAAATATTTTTTAATACAAGGATATAACGTTCTTTTTTATCCTCAAGTTCCAATTTATTACAATCGGCGACAAAACTTAATTCAAGATTATTTTTTATTGAAATTTCATTATTATCTAAGTTAAATAGATTTATATCATCAAGAATGTGTATAAATTCAAATATATTTTTGCCTCTTAAAATATCAACTCCAAACCATTTATAAATATTGTTCGAAGCATTAATAATTGTACCTTCAGAGTCAACAATCGCAATCCCGTCAGACAAAGAATTGATTGATGCCTGCAAAAACTTATTTTGATTTCTCAATTCAGTCTGAGATTCATAGAGCATTTGTTCCCTGTCGTTTAGTGTCTCAATCATCCTGTTAATAGTACGAGTTAAAGCGTTATAGTCCGGATACAAATCCATGTCTATTTTTTTTGCCAGATTCCCGTACCTTACGGAATTGAGTGTTGTTTCTACTGTTTGGAAATAAGACTTCAATGACACAAGCTCTTCTTCAGCCCTGTTGTTTTTCCGGCGAAAAAATAAAATTCCTGCACTGCAAAGAGCAAATAATACAATATATATCAAATATTTTACTACTATAAACACCTTTTAATTGTAACAGCTATAATACATAAAGTAAATCGTACAGAATCAATTTCCTGCTGTATAGCGCAATACATGCAGAATGTTATAATTAAAATATGAAGAGGTTTTTATACATATTATTAGTTTTAATACTGAGTTTTACAAGAGCAGCAGCTATTGATCTGGATACAACCGTTGATGACGAAATTCGAAAAAACTATAATTCCGATAAATTAATCGATGAAAACCTTCCTGCACTGCCCAAATTTCTACAGCAGGAGCAGGTAAAAACGGTTCCGGATACTACTGAAATAATCAAACAAAAACTCACACCGGCAACTTACAGAGGGAAAATAAAAAAAGGAACAAAAATTCCCGTAGTCAACGATAACAAAATCAGCGACTGGCTGCGTAAGGGTTCAAAGGTTACATTCCATACAAAATCACAAATCTACGCAAAAGGGGTAACAATTCCTGCGGGAACAAAATTCTATGCAGAAGTAGAAGACTCACACCAACCGCAATTAAGCTGTAACGGCGGGCTTGTAGTTTTAAAAGTACACTCCATTGTAATGAATGGCTCTGTTACGCTCATAGACGGCTACATCACAAGAGCCGATGATAAAAAAATATTCTTAAATAACATAAAAGGGAAAAGAACCTACTGGAAAACTTTATGGAACAAAACAGGCTTCGGACGAAACCTGTTTGACAGAATGCTTACTCTGACTGCAAAATTGGGGAAAGACGGTTCAACCATTATTCTCTCACCGTTTCCCTTCTGTTACGGGACAGTAGTTTTAGGGCTGAACACTTTAACCTCACCGCTTTTTGCACTATTTTCAAAAGGCGGTCATGTATCAATTCCGGCAGGGAGCGACTTTGTCATAAAATTACGGGATGATGTTAATTTTTACTACTAGGCGAATTTTTTAAGCCCTTAATACCCGTAACAACACCGGCAGTAGAAGCAATTAAACCGTTTATTGCAAAAGAATTTTTAAGCGGGGATTTAAAAAAGTTTATTCCTCGTGAAACGAAATCAAGCCCGACACCAAAACAAAACCAGGCAGCAGCCGTATTAAGCCCTGTCGATATTTGTTTATTAGTATTTGTTTGTGTATGATGATGCCCTGCGGCTCTGCGGGTAAATACCGGAGTCGGGGCATAAGTGATTTTTTGTACTTTCATTTTATATTCCGGTTTGACTAAAATTGCCCACAAGCTCTATTGTCGTACGAAACTTTTTTATGTCAAGTCACTAAGGATGAAATAAAAATCGTAATAAAACTCCACATATTGAACTCAAACAGGCAATACTTCAATTAACAAACGAATACAGCAGATTTTACCCGCATTCGTGCCACTTAAAAGGGACTGAAGAATGTTGTTTATAAACAAATTGGTAATTAATTGTTCATTAGCAATATTATGGTGCAATTTTTTCACTTATTGAATCACATTTTTTAGCAAGATCTTCATCCATCACACCAACTTTTTCAAAGAAATTTCTATACGCCCAATCATCTGCGTAATGTTGTTTTCTGTTAACCTTTACTAAATCCCAATCCCAAAAGGTATCTTTAGATTTTATACTATTCATATCTTTAATAGAAATACCTTCCTCTGCGAGTTTATCATCCAAATACTTAGATGTCTCACTTAAATACATATCGCCGGGCACACGCAGCCTTGCGGCAATTTTATTAAATTCCGCAAGATTAGCTGAATCCTTTGCCGCTTCAGTTCCCATAAATATATCCCTATAAGCAATAGAATCCAATTTGGACTGTACATTACCTGACTTAATTGCATTTAACTCTGCCTGCGTCCTGTTTGTTTCTTCCATATATTTTTCAGCCCGACCAGAAGCCGTAGAGCATGCCGCCGTTAAAGCTATAAGTCCCGCCGCCGCAACAGGTAAAATCGTTTTTATTGATGATACTTTCATAAAAAATCTCCTTAAGTTCTTAAATTTTATGATACTCCGCTAAAATCTTCGTTTACACTACCCGCGAAGTTTATTCTTAACATGTATCTTCAGAGCAGGGAAAATTTCTGTATCAACATCGTAGTGAGAGAATACTATTTTCCCCGGATGTGATATTTTTATAAATTGTTTTATACCGGAGCGATTAACGCTTGCAGGTTTGTATGTGTACTTATAAAAAGAATCACGCGTATCGTTTAGTAATAATACTTTCTTTTTGGTAAATATTTTTTTACTAATTGTTAATTCGTTATCTTTAAACTGAGATATTTTTACAATTTCATAATCCGGATAAAGTTTTTGGACTTCATCCTCCGTAAGAAATACTGATTTTATCTGCCCGTCATTATAAAGATACTTAACAAATTTCAAGTCGTGTGAATTAATCCCGATAAAATTACCGTCCGTAATAAACTCAATATTAGTCACAGGACCTATTGCAAGTTTCCCGTCCTGATAACGGTACTCGCTAAACCCGCCGGAGCCGACATACCCGCGGTAAGTCAAACAAACATCATTGTCTGTCTGTTTTTTAGCTGCCCAGAGCGAAGTTTGGGGATTATAACACGCTTCTTTAACGCCGTAATCATAATCAGCCGCATTGACAACAGAC
>CALUTH010000048.1 GCA_944323635.1 Candidatus Gastranaerophilales bacterium | reverse complement strand
TAAAAGCCTTTTTACATAATATATATTATCGTCATATATCGAAACAACCGGCAGGATGGACCGGCGTTTATGCTACAGATGATTATCAGTACGTATCGAAACGTTATTATCCTGAAATTTATAATCAATTAAAAAATCTGGTTAACATAAAATTCTACTTTGATGATGCGCGCGTGGTAATTAAAAACTTAAACAAAAAATACAACTTTATTTTTCTTGACGCCTTTACTCCGTCCAAAGCCCCATGCTTATGGTCAGTAGAATTTTTTACTAAACTTGCTGAACGCTTAACAGCGGATGGAGTTATATTGACTTATTCACGCTCTGCCAGAGTCCGTTCTGCCATGAGTGCAGCCGGACTATTTGTGGGGAATATTTATAACAGTGAAAATCAGTCCATAGGTACAATTGTATCGCCGGATAAAAATAAAATAAAACATCCGCTTGACAGTATTGAGATGGAAAAATTAAATACAAAATCGGGAATACCATACAGAGATACAAATCTGTGTCAGAGCAATCAATCGATATTAGACAATCTTAATCTTGAAATCAATAATTCAAACTTACAGACAGTTTCTCAAGTTCTTAAAATAAATAATAAAAACAGCGAGGATGACAATGGATACAATTAAATATGATTTAATAGTAGTCGGCGGAGGAACTGCGGGATGTGCGGCTGCCTATACCGCATCTAAAAATGGATTAAAAACGTTGCTCCTTGAAAGAAATTCTTATCTCGGGGGCACTATGACAGGCGGGCTTGTTACTCCGGCGATGAAAGTTTCCGATAAAAATATTAATACTGAATTTTTTAATAATTTTTTATCGAATTTAAACAAAATCGGCGGACAAGTTACTTATATTGACGGAAATGCCGGCTGGTTCAATCCTGAGCTTGCAAAAATCGTATTAGATGAAATGCTTGCTGATGCAAATGTTGATGTTATTTTTAATACAAACATTAATCAAATTTTTGTTAATAATAAAAACGTATCGGGTGTTCTTATAAGTAATCTAGCAAATATTGATATTAAAATATTATCGTCACCTATCGATACGACTAATAATGATAAATCTGTCGCTGGGAAAACATTATCGGAACATATCGAAACGATAAATAATTATAAAGAGGTTTCATATTTTAAAAATTCAACATTAAATATCAAAACAAAATATATAATTGATGCTACTGCATCACAGGAAATTTGCAAAAACTTAAACTGCCGTTTTATTGATGATAACAGCGGAGCACAGCCGTCAAGTCTTAGATTTATCGTATCTGGAGTAAATTTAAACTCCTTTTTAAAGTATATACTTAATCTGGATACAGACCGGAATGCAACTACCGGAGCTATTATAGACGGTCAGGTGCATTTATCTACGGCCTGTACCTGGGATAAGGAGTGGGCACTTACACCAATATTTAGAGATGCGATAAGTAGGGGAATTTTACAAGAAGCTGATGCCGCTTATTTTCAGCTATTTACTATTCCTGGTATGCCTAATTCTATCGCGTTTAATTGCCCTAGATTTAGTAAAAATATTAATAATAATCATTTACAGGAATACTCAAAGCTTATATCAAACGCAAGAAAAGCTATTTTGCGCATTTTAAATTTTTGTAAAACCTATTTCCCGGGGTTTGAAGATGCATACATTTCTTCTATAGCTCCCATTGTTGGTGTAAGAACCTCTCAAAGAGCTCTTGGTAAGTACATATACACAATTGACGATTTAAGAAGCGGCAAAATGTTTGAAACGCCGGTTCTCATTTCTGATTATCCGGTTGATGTTCATTCTGACAAAAAAGAAGAAGTCCGCCTCGAAAAAGTTATGCGGGAGTATCAATTGCCAATTGAATCATTATTTTCTGCGGATTATGATAATTTATTCTTTGCCGGTCGTTCTATAAGCTGTGATTTTTATTCTCAAGCTGCTCTCAGGGTAATTCCTTCGTGTTTTTCCATGGGGGAAGGTCTTGCAAAGTATTTAGTTAACCTGTCCAATTTATAATATTTCTAAGTATAGTATTCTGTTTTTATGGAGGGATAACATATGCAATTAGCGAAATCTGAAACATTACAGAACCTTGTAAATGCTTTTGCCGGCGAATCTCAAGCAAGAAACAGATATACATTTTATGCTAAAGCCGCTCTAAAAGAGGGGTATAATGAAATTGCAGATATTTTTATAGAAACTGCATCTAATGAACTGGAACACGCTAAAATTTTTTATAAATTTATTCCGGATGAACATTATCATGTTAATGCAACATATCCGTTTTTTTTCGGCAAAACTTACGACAATCTTCTTGCTGCATCTGATGCGGAACATGAAGAGTGGTCAGTAATTTATAAACACTCGTCAGAAGTTGCAAAAGAAGAGGGGTTTAAAGAAATATCAGAAGCTTTCGGGCTTATTTGTGATATTGAAAAATACCACCAGAACAGGTACCTTGAGCTTGCAAAACTTGTAAAGGAAAATGCAGTATTTTCAAAAGATTATGAAGCTCAATGGGTTTGCATGAAATGCGGCTATCATACTACATCAAAAGCCGCGCCACTTGTTTGTCCTGTATGCAAGCACGAGTACAATCATTTCCAGTTATTGTGTGATAAATTTTAAGCGGTCATAAATAATCTGTTTGAAACATTACCAGGAAGCATTGCCGACCAATCTTGCTGCGGCGTATAATTCATAAATTCGTTACCTACAAATCCGGTCGGGTTATACGCACTGATTAGCGGACTTGGCTGCATAGTCATTGCTGCAGGTGAATTGTACACTGTCTGTGGGGCAGCTGTTTGTGATTGTGCAGTTGTAGCTGCAGTATTCGTTGCTGTTGCTGCTGTATCTGTATTCGTTGTTGCTTGCGATATTAAGCTTTCGCCAAATTTTTGTTTATATATTTTATCGAGCTCATTTAAAGTATTGTAAACTATCATCATTTGTGAGCGAAGATGAGCCGCGGATTCCCGGTCGGAGTCTTCTTCACTTTTCTCTAGCGAATTCAAAATTGGACCTGCTTCATTTAAATATTGATAATATAATGCTATTTCATTTTGCAAAGTCTCTTTAGCTTCATTACTTGTGTCCGTTGATGAAAGCATCTTTTCAATTCTGTTTTCCTTTGCTATATTGTCTTCACTAGGAATAATTTTATCATATCCGGATTTTGCAAGTTGCGAAGTGAAACCGCCGATTGCGAATCCGATAACACTACCAATAATGCCTCCAACTACAGTTCCTGCTCCGGGGATAACAGAACCTAGCAAAGCACCTATTTTACCGCCTGCAGCCATACCTGCAACAAAGCCGCCGTAACCGACTGCAGCCCTGCCAGTTGATTTAGCAAGCTGTTTCATCCCCGTATCCGTACCTTGTTGGAATGCCTGATATACAGATGTTCCTTCTTGCAATAGTTCAAATAAAATCATGAGCTTGTTGCCCTTGTGCACTTTTGCTAATTCTCCCAAAATTGAAGGAGACTTAACTGCGCCTTTGGCAAGCCCCTTTTGTATAAATGAAGTTTTCCAGCTTGTGCTCTGATCAAGAAGTTTAAAATATTTTTTATTTAATTCTGCCAGTTGCGCTTTTGCCAGTTTGCCACTGTTTTGTGCCCTTCTGATGTCCTCCTTTAGAGAAATTAAATCCGCATTCATAAATGCATTTTTGGCTTTTAATTTATCCGCATAAACTGCAAGCTCGTTTGCGCGTATCATTCTGTAACTGTTTGCCCTTGCCGCATTACCGGTAAGAGTCTTATCAAGCTGTACACTTTTAAACTCTTTATGATTGAATAGTATCGGAAATGCAGCATAAAGTGCCAGACTGCCGGGTGAGAAATTCTCCCAGATACTGGGAGCTTCTTCACGTCCTCTGACAAGGTCGTATGACTGCTCAAGTCCTGGTCTCAGCGCAGCATTATTTGTCCCTATTCCGTTTATCCTGATTTCTTCGTTTCCCATAATAAGCCCTATTTATATATTAATAAAGTATGTCTTGACTTAAAAATTGCCTTTTCGTAATAAAACTTTACAATTATACTTACAGGGCTAAAACACTGTATATATAATGATTGTGATGCTTTACAATATAAATTTAATATTCTCAAATTTAAATTCAAAAATTTTTATGAGCATGTTTTTTACAAAAGAGCATGTTTTGCGCTTTCAATGTATAATATAAATATGAGTTATTTAATAGAGGATCCTGAATTAAAAAAAGTTGGCTTGGAATTGATGTTTTTAACACCGCAAAAATACTCAAATCCTAATGGTATAACTGCTGTAGAACTTTCAAAGCTCGTTGGACTGCCAATTGATGTTGTAAAAAAAAAGCTGCAAATCCTAAAAGACAAGAATATTGTTAGAGTAAAAGGAATAAATCCTAAGTACTGGCTCTTTGATGAGTACAATTTTCAACGTCTTGACGATGATGATGAAATTTTTGCTTTACTATGTAGTTTTGATGATGTAGACTTTGACAGGTACTTTTCATACTAGGAGGTTAGTAGTGACATATACTGAGTGTTTACCGTATGAAATAGAAAAGACGGCTCGTTTGCTTCAAATTAGCGCGAAGTATACGTTTAATAAAAAAATAAAGTGTGATATTACACATGATGAGTTTGTTATACTTGATACATTGATTAATAAGCCTGGAATTTCACAAAGTGATTTGTCAAAACTTGTACTAAAAGGACGTTCTCATACAAGTAAAATCTTATCGTCATTAGAAAAGAAGAAATATATAACAAGGACACAAAGTACTAAAAATGGAAAAATGATCTATTTGATGAATATTACGGATGCAGGTTTAAAACTATATGAAGAGGTCAAAGGTTACTTAAATGATATAATAGTACTCTGGGAAAAGAAGTTTGAAAATACTTCAAATTTAATTAATGAACTACGGAGAATACAAAAGCTTATGTTAGAAAGCGTCGGAGATATATCTCTGGAATAAAATTAAAGGCGGATATAAAGTCCGCCTTTTTAATCTTGAAAATATCAATACTGTTAAAACTACTTGATTTCAACAGATGCGCCTGCTGCTTCCAATTGTTTTTTGATTGCTTCAGCATCTTCTTTTTTGATATTTTCTTTAACAGGTTTCGGTGCACCGTCAACTAAATCTTTAGCTTCTTTTAAGCCAAGACCGGTGATAGCACGTACTTCCTTAAGAACAGCGATTTTGTTAGCGCCTGCAGATGCAAGGATAACAGAAACTTCAGAAGCTTCTTCTTCAGCCGGAGCTGCTGCGCCTGCTGCCGGAGCTGCTGCAACTGCTACAGGAGCTGCTGCTGAAACGCCGAATTTTTCTTCCATAGCTTTTACTAATTCAGCTGCTTCTAAAAGTGTTAATTTTTCAATTGATTCTAAAATAGATTCTACATTACTCATAATTTATTCTCCTTTTTAATTAATATTGAGTATCACGTTTAACTAGGCAGTTTTTTGATCACGAACAGCTGCAACGGCACGTGTAAGTGCTGCCATAACACCGTTGACAGAGTATACAAGACCTGAAGCCGGTGAATTGAGGCTTCCAAGAATTTTTGCGTAAATTTCTTCTTTTGAAGGCATATCAGCAAGTGCTTTTGCTTCTTTAGCGCTTAATAATTTACCGTCAAGAGCAGCCGCAATAATTTCACCTTTTTTCGTGTCTTTAATGAATTTTGACAATGCCTTTGCCGGTGCAACCTGATCTTTGAAGCCAAAAGCAATTGCCACAGGTCCTGACAATACATCAGATAAAACTTCATAAGAGGTACCCTTAATTGCAAGTTTTGCCAGTGTATTTTTGGTAACCATATAGTCACCGTCTTCTTTTTGAAGAGATCTTCTCAAATTTGTAATCTCTTCAACAGTCAGACCTTTATAATCAGAAACGATAGCAACTTGCGCTTTTTCAATGTTTGATTTGATTTTAGCAAGTTTTTCGTTTTTAAAGGCTTTTGTTGACATAATTTGCTCCTTTGTTTTATATAATATCGGATTTCTCCGTTCGACCCGTACAAAAAAGATTTTGCGAGGACACTAAACCGCAAAATCGTACACAAAGCTATTTTTAATTCGACTGTGTAACCTCGATTAGCCTGATGTTTTATCAATTTAACCCACTTGGCAAACTTACAAGAGAACGACAAGGACCTTTTTATTTCCCCGCCCCTTTTTGCCGCCGGGACTAATTGTCTGCGGTTCAAATTTATAGTAACAAAAAAGATTTTTAATGTCAAATGGTTTTATGCGGAATGAAATACAACCGTGTCATTAAGTTCTATTTTGGTGCTTCCGTTGGGGACGAAAGACGAGTTTCCGCGTTTAATTATTGCGATAAGGAAACCCTCGCCGCAATTTAAATCTTTTATTTTTTTGTTTAGCCATTGATGATTTTCATCAATTGTTGTTTCACAAAGATGAATATCACTTTTGGAATTAACGACCGTTGTACCGGTCAGGACTTCATCCCCCGGGAGAAGTGTTGTTTCGCCGTTTGGAACAATTTTCTCTCCGTTTCTGTTAACAAGGAGTATCAGTGCATTGTCACTGATATGAATGTCTTTAAGCTGCAAACCGTGCCAAGGGTGCCTGTCTGTAATTTTAATAGTACTGAGGTTTATAGCAGATTCCTGCTGATAATCGTTAAAGGTTTTTCTAACATCGCAAAAACGGTCAATCATTTTCTCTTTTTTTGCTATCAGAGGAAGAAGAGATCCTTGAACGGCAACCGATATAAGGACTACAATAAAGACTATATGGAAAAGGTCATATTTAAGCGCTGCGCTATCGGCTACAACAAGAATGGCAAATACAATAGATGCCGCACCTCTTAGCCCTGCCCAGGAGATAAATGAAATTTGCGAAAGGGGGGCTTTAAAAGGCAGCATAATAAGCGATACCGCGAGCGGTCGTGCGATAAACGATAAAAACGCCATTATTAAACACGCAGGAATAATACTTTCGGGTATTTTGTGAGGAAATGCAAGAAAACCAATTAAGAAAAATATTACAATCTGACAGAGAGCTGTTACGCCGTCAAAAAAGTAAATAAGGCTGACTTTGTTTTTAATTTCACTGTTACCAAGTATTAAGCCGGTAATATAAACACTTAAATAACCGTTGCCACCTACTAAATCAGGTATTGCAAAAGATGCAAGTGCAATGGCAACCATAAATAGTGTATCTGTGCCTTCCGATAATATACTGGTTTTCTTAAACACAAACATTGCAAGATATGCAATTACAACACCGGTTAGAATGCCTATGCCGACTTGAGAAAAGAGCATCGGAACTATTGCACTAGCCTGACCGGAATGAAGAAATGAAATGCCGATTATTGTAAGCATATAAGCAAACGGGTCGTTGCTCCCGCTTTCAAACTCAAGAATCGGGGCGGTATTATATTTTAGGTTCAATCTCTTTGAACGAAGTATTGCAAACACTGAGGCAGCATCTGTTGAACTTATTACAGAACCTATCAAAAAACTTTCCGCAAATGAAATTTTTAAAACAAAATAACAGAATGAAGCTGTCAAAAGTGCTGTTATAACCGTACCACAAGAAGAAAGCAGTACCGCTTGTGACATAACTTTTGTATCATTAAGTTTTTTCGTGCAAAAACCACCATAAAAGATTATAAATAATAAGCCGATTGAACATAGTTTCGATGTTAGGTTATAATCATCAAAGGCAAGTTTAAATATCCCGTCTGACCCAAAAAGCATACCGAGAAACATAAAAAATAACAGAGCCGGCATCCCCAGTTTGTTTGAGAATTTATTAGTAACAATACAAGAAAAAATTACAACCGCGCAAAATAGAATAATCGTAGACATTTATTTTCTCCCATTTGTTAAGTTTAACATAAATCTTTATTTTCTCCTAATATTTGATATAATATTACGTATGATGAATAATATTCCAGAAAAAGCACAAAATGAATTAAATAAATTACTTAACGGCAACAAAAATTTTGTAAACGGAACGCCTACCGCGTCTAATATGACGCTTGAAACGCTAAAGAAATACGCGTTTCATCAAGAACCATACGCGGCGGTTTTAAGCTGCTCCGATTCAAGAGTTGTTCCGGAAATCATATTTGATTGCGGAATCGGCGAACTTTTTGTTGTGAGAGTTGCTGGAATTACTGCAGGTCCTAACGTTGTAGAAAGCCTGGAATATGCTGTTTATAAACTCAAAGTTCCTCTTATGATTTTACTTGGGCATGACGATTGCGGTGTTATGAAATACGCAAAGGAACATTATCCTAATAAAACAGGACATTTTGATTCTATTTTAAACTGTGTTTACCCCGTTTTAAATAAAAAAGAGGATATTACCTGCCACAACTTTTTTGCACAGCAGCATACCTTGTGGGTTGAGGAATTTTTACTGAAGCACTCAGAAATTATTTCAAACGCAGTCAAAAACAACGACCTTTACATTGCTAAATGTCATTTAGACCATTCCACAGGAATTGTAAGTCTTATTTAGATAACCATTTAACTATTGCTTCAGCAAAAGCTTCTGAGGACTGAAAATTTTGCCCTGTAATTAAGTTATTATCTTCAACAATATTAATTTCACCCGGTGATTTTTTTATAAATTTTGCGCCAAGCTCTTTAAGCCTGTCCTCAAGATAAAACGGTAAAATATCTTCTTTATGGTTTACTGACTCTTCTTCATTTGTAAAACAGGTTATGCGCCTTCCTGCAACAAGAGGTGTTCCGTTAATACACGCCCTTAAAAGACCGGCGGGACCATGACACACTGCCGCAATTAATTTATTTTTCTTTGCAAAACTTTCAAGCATTTTTGCCAGCGTCAAGTCTTTAGCTAAATCAAACATTGGTCCGTGTCCTCCCGGGAGAACAATTGAATCATAATCTTCTGCACTAAGCGTATCCAGTTTCTTTACATTATTTATCCCCTCTTCGGCTGATTTATAATCGCCTGTCTCTGCGAAATAACAGCTTGCTGGATCAATAGGCGAATTATCACCTACTGGCGTTGCAACAGTTATCGTATATTTTTCTTTTAAAAAACGGGTATAAGGAACTGCAAATTCTTCAAACCATACTCCGGTTTTCTTACCGTTTTTTGTTATGCTTGTATTTGTTAAAACCATTAAAATACTTTTTGTCATGTTTTCTCCTTTTTATTAAGGATAAATATCAGGGAGAATAAATACATCCGACAGAAAGCTATTGCAAAAATAATTTTTTTTCAACCATAGAACAAATAATGTGTTCAATCATAATGTGACATTCTTGGATGATAGGCACCTTATCAGAGGGAACTTTTATCTTGCAATCAGATACATTATCTAATTGTGAACTTTTTTCTCCTGTAAGACCGATAACCATCAGCCCCCGTTTTTTAGCAGACAATGCTGCATTCACTATATTGGGAGATGTACCTGAAGTTGAAATGGCTATAAACACATCGCCCTTCTTCCCCAGAGTCTCTATTTGGCGTACAAAAATATTTTCATACCCTAAATCATTACTAACCGCTGTTAAAATAGAGGAATCCGTAGTAAGGGCAATTGCAGGGATACCAGCTCGTTCAATAGCGAATTTTGCAACAAACTCACCCGCCATGTGCTGTGCATCGGCCGCCGAGCCGCCGTTACCCGCAATATAAACAGTGCCGCCGTTTTTTACAGAATTAATAATTATATTCGAAGCCGCTTCAATACTAAATATTATTGAATCATCTTCCGCAATTATCTTTTTTGTTTTAATACTCTCGTTAATATACTCTTTTATCAAACTAATAATCTCCGCTTATCAACTTTTCTTTTTTAATTTTTTCTATAACATCATCCGGAGTAATACTCTCAATACACGGAGTATATTTTTCCCCTTGCTGCAAGAATTTACATTTCTTTTTCCAGCAATATTTACACTGGATTTTAGGCTCAATATAGTAACCGTTTTTTCCATAAGGTTTAATTTTATCGGGAGAGGTAGAGCCTAACAGCTCCAGTGTTTTTACATTGTGCGCAGAAGCAATATGTATAGGACCTGTATCGCAGGACAAAAATAAATCGGCAAGCGAAAACAGCGCACTGGATTCAGGAAGTGTATATTTACCGGTCAGCGCAACAATACTTTCGCCTGTTATTTTACTGTGGTATTCTGTTTCGTTCTTGTTACCGCAAATAAAAACCGTTCCGCCAAAGTTTTGTATAAGTAATTTAGCCAATTCTGCCCATTTATCAATGTTCCAAATTCGTCCCTGCCTTGTATAGTCAGAGCTGCCTCCTGGAGCTATTACAAAAAACGGGCGTTTATAAGAAGCAATTTCTTTTTGTACAGAAATTAGCGCATCTGGGTTAATGTTGATTAATAGTCTGTCCGGCAGTTCCAAATCTTTTATCGCACTTTTTGCAGTTAAATAAAAGTTTTCAACCCATGATTTACCAAATTCTTTTTTATTTACTATTTTCTTAGGGGCTGACAAAACAGTTAATATAATATTTCGTAAAGTTAATGACAGATTAAAAATAATATCGTAACCTTCTTTTCTGAACGCAGCCGCAAGCTCCAGCATCTGTGCATTTTTGTTTTTTATACCTGACTTCCACACTACCAGATTATCAATATAAGAACATTCTTTTAAAAGCGGAACAAGTGATTCGTGCGTCAAATAGTCAACCTGCCAGTCCGGGTGTTTTTGTTTTATTGCATAAGGAATAATTGTGGCGTGAATGCTGTCGCCAATAGCTCCCAGTCTTATTATTAGAATTTTTTTTCTGTTAGTTTTATTTTCCATCAGCCACTTTAATAATAGCATAAACTTTTCTAAACCTGCACATTACAAAAATATAATAAATCAAATAAGACTGTTTGATTTGTGAGCGTAAAATAGCGGCGAAAAATATTGTTAAATTTTATTAAGACTCTTTCAATAAATTATCAAAAAATTATTTGTTTAAACTTATAATAGTTAAACAAGGAGAAAAAAATGGATGTAGGATTTGGCGGAAGCAGGTATGATAATATTAAAAGCAATGCTTACTGGGCTAATGTTCATTTGGACACGAGGCTTGCTGCTGATTCGGAATTTGCATTTCATATCGCGGATCATTTAAATGATTGTAAAGAAAAACCGACTGTTGGATTATTAGCACGCCAGAAATATAAAACAAACAACTACCCCTTTCATTATCAAAATAATTTGAAAGATTTTTTTGAAATGGAAGAAGTAAAACTCGCAAACGATAAATTTAATAACACATTTGATAAACTTTATCCCAAAACGGGAAAACTGCGGAAAAGACTTATCAAAAGCGGCAGCATAAAATTAAATTATGTAAACCCGATTGAAAAAAATCTCAGACGCACATTTATCAAAATCTTTTCTAAAGTGCATTTGTAAGAAATTAGAATATACAGGTTAATAAATTTTAGAAGTTAAGAGAAAATATTAGCGTGTAAATAATATTTTTGGTATTATACAGAAACATGTAGGGAGAGTAGTTATGGAAATTATTAACCAAATATTAGCATATCTGGTAAGTTTTATAGAGCACGTAATAACAGCAATGGGACCATTAGGTATAAGTCTGTTAATGGCAATAGAATCCTGTAATATACCATTACCCAGCGAAGCAATTTTACCCTTTGCCGGCTATATTGTAAGTAAAGGCGAAATGAATTTTCACGTCGCGGCATGGGCGGGTGCTTTTGGCTGTGTTCTCGGTTCAATTCCATCGTATTATCTTGGTTACTTTGGGGGAAGACAGTTTGTTGAAAAATACGGGAAATATTTTTTAGTATCAAAAAAAGACCTTGAAGATGCTGATAAGTGGGTAGAAAAATATGGCGACTGGGCATTCTTTATCTGCAGAATGCTGCCTGTCATAAGAACATTCATATCGCTGCCTGCAGGTATTTTAAAGGCAAAAAAAAGGATATTCTTTTCGCTGACTTTTCTGGGCTCACTTGTATGGAGCTATTTGTTGGTTTATGTCGGGGTAAAATTCGGACAAAATATGGAAATGTTCAAACACCTTTGGCACAAGTTTGACTTGCTTATTGTTCTCGTCTTCGGTATATTGGGCGTTCTTTATATTTATAAGCACTTTAAACACTTAAAGGAATCATAGATAAATACTCCGGCTATTTTTCGCGTACAACACGGAAACCAACATTATCATAGCAGGTATTCGGGTTTCGGCTGTTGTTTCTGTCCTCTGTCCGGCAATCGGTTCTGCTGCTGTTCCACGCACCACCCTTAATAACTTTGTAAGAACCTTTTGAGGTTGATGTCCATTCCCAGGCGTTGCCCCACATATCAACAGCACCTGATGCGGAAATGGTATTTTTTGTATATGTATTAACCGGCGTTAAACTGTTGTTTTCCCCTCCTGCATTAAAATCGGCATCTTTAGGCATATGCCCCGCGGCTTGCTCCCATTCTTTCTCTGTGGGAAGACGATATATTGCATCACTATCCATTTTGGAAAGCCAATTACAATATGCGCGCGCATCGTTGTATGAAACATTTACAACCGGATATTTTGCTATACCGGCAGGCATGGTGTTTCCATTCCAGTGTTTTGGAGCCTTTCTTCCTGTTGAACGAATAAATTTTGCGTATTCTTCATTTGTAACCGGAGTGTACGCAATTGAAACATTTGTTGCAGCACCCAATACAGGCAGGTAACCGTCTCTTGTCTCCCTTACCCCAGGTCTTAAACGGGAATCTGTAAATCGACTCAAGGTTTGGTCTATCCTGTTTTCTCTATCCGCTATCATCTCATTAACAATTATTTCCATCTCATCAATTTTAGATTGGTCTTTTGCTGTTCGTCTTAACTCTTCAAGCTTTGCTTTTTTCTTTGCAAGTACTTTATCATAATTTATGCAGATTTGTTTTCTTAAAGCCTGTTTATTGGCATCTGTCGGATTTTTTTGATATGCGGAAATAAGACCTCTTGTCACGTCATCTAGTAGCGGACGTTCTTTTTCAACGGTTGTTGAATACCTGAAAGATTTTGCTTCGGGGTTAATACGCATATTTGCTGCTTGGACTGATGTAATAGCAAAAATTGATAACACAAGGGTTGAATAAAAAATTTGTTTTAACATGTGGTGCCTTCCTTTTTACTAATAAACGGGGATATATATTCTTATAACGAACCACTAAGAAATTTGTTCATGTAATTTTATTATACCTAAAATATTGCGTCAGTTTTTTAAGATAGCCGTTTTGAGCTGATTATGATATATTTACCATATGCAAATAAAAGAAATAACGACAAATAAAACTGATTTTATGGATATTTTATTAATCGGTGATGAAGATGAAAGAATGATTAATAAATACATAGAGCAGTCAACGATTTTTGCATTATACGAGGGGAATATCCTAACATCCGTGTGTGCGGTTGCAGTTGTGAATAATGAAACTGTTGAAATAAAAAACTTAGCCACGTATCCTGAGTACAGAAATAAAGGGTATGCCTCGGCTTTGATTGATTTTGTTTGTAATAAATATGAAACAGGATTTAAATATTTAATACTCGGAACCGGCGAAAATAGTAAAACACTTAATTTCTACAAAAAACACGGATTTAAGGAAACACACAGAATAAAGGACTTTTTTACTGATAATTACCTGCATCCCATTTTTGAAGAAGGAAAACAATTAACAGATATGATTTACTTAAAAAAGATTTTATAATATGCAGGTCTGATGTTCCCTTTCCAAATAAAAAATATTTACCCCCAATGCCAAAGCAAAACGATTAAGTATCGTTTTGCAAGAGGGAGCCGTGCGCTAAGCGATTGGCTGACTGTAAAAGAACACATGGTTTGATTTTTTGTTACAGAAGATTTGACTATTTTGTTGAGCTAAAAGTCAACCATACTCTAATAAAAGAGTAGTTTGTAAAAATAAAATTTATTGTGGCAAAATCTCTATTCAATTATGTTAAAATTGGTATATGAAAGTAAACTTAAAGACAAATTGCAGAATAACTTTCATTTGTTTACATCCAAAAGATTTAGCTTACAAAAAATTATTGCAAAAGGGCTTGCAAGACAGTTTTGGCATTTCGTGCAAACCGGAGGATTTAAATGCCGTTGCAGAGCCGTTTGAATTAAAGCAAATATTAACAAACTAAAACCGGAACACTATCAAGTAGGGGAGAAACTCAGAGCTAATTTTCATCTGCATACGATCGCGTCTGATGGCAGACTAACTCCTAAGGAATTTTTAAAACAGTGCACCAGCTATGCAAACAGAGTTTTTAAGTCAGGAAAAGCAAATGACAATTTGCCTGCATTTTCTGCCGCAATTACTGATTATGACAGGGTAAAAAGCTCTCAGGAAGTAATTGTACTGATATCTCAAGAACCCGGCAAGTATAAAAATTTTAAATTCGTTGCCGGTTGTGAATTTTTGCTACATGGTTATAAAGAACCTCACCCAGCATTTGAAGCTGTTGGCTTGGGTTTTAACCTTTTGACAAAACTCTTGAGACACAGATGAAAGGTTTTGCGCCAAACAATCAGATCTCGGATATTCACAAAATCAAAAATGCCGGCGGAATTTTATCCTGGGCTCATCCCATAGTTACCCCGGATAAAATAAATGATGATTTTTTTGAGTT
>CALUTH010000047.1 GCA_944323635.1 Candidatus Gastranaerophilales bacterium | reverse complement strand
CCCGTTTATCGCCGCCGAACAAGGGAAATTTTGCCCTGTCATTGTTTCGTGAAGAGACTGTAGAAAAAACAAAAAATAAATATCAAATTTATCATTGACAGTAGTACCTTTGGAGAGAGAAATTTTTATCTTCCGGTATTCGCAGAAGGGCTCAGCATCAGGTTTACAAATTTGTTAACAAAATCCTCTTCATAAAGTTTCGACACGGAACTGACCGCCGCTTCGCGCATCGCGGAATACTCTTTATACGAAATATCAAGAATTTTAAACATCTCCGCGGAAAGCGCCTGATAAAAATTGCCGCCATAAACAAAACCGTTTACGCCATCTTTTACATAATCCGCTGCCCCGCAGTGGTTGGCGGTTATAACCGGACACCCGACGCTTAACGCTTCTGCCGCAACCATTCCGAACGGCTCGACAAGCGAGGGCATGAGCAGGCAGTCTATAGAATTATAAAATTTGCCCATATCATCTTGCTGCCCGATAAACTCGCAGAACTCCCCGATACCATACAATTTGACAAGAAACTTCACGGCAAAATTATTCGACGGATAGATAAAAACCACTTTAAACTTTATCTTCTTCTTTTTCAACTCTCTAATCGCGCGCAGCGCAACATACCCGCCCTTGCGCGCAAACCCGAGGGCAGAAATCCCAAATGTAAACAGCCTGTTAGGATATTTTTTTATATTATAGTGCTCAACAGGCGGCGGGATTATTTCTGTTCTATCCTCTTCTACACCGTAATTATCAAGTATATCCCGTTTCAAGACCGTTGAGGAAACAATAACCTTCTTACATTTGCAAATATTTTCTTTCGTCTCTAAAAATTCGTTTTTTCTCCGTTTATGATGACTGGAGCAAAATATCTTATAAAAAAAGAACCTTACGGGGTTAGACATCATTTTGACACGGTAAGGATAGCTGTGGTCGTGGATATAGGTAATGTCAGAGGGAACACAGGCTTTGTCAGAGAGGACAAAATCGTAGTTACTTTTTAGGTTGTCAAAATCTTTTATCGGGTAAATTTTATTGAAGATTTCAGGGTGCGCAACAGACGAATTGTCGCAGAATAAATCAATTTGAAAATTAGGTGACTGCTTCTTAAGCCCGCAAAGGAGTATAAAATTTAGCTTCACACCACCTGATGCAAAATTATTATCTCTATAAATATTAGTCACAAAAGCAATCTTTTTATCCATAATCTTACCCGCCATAATAATTTATAAGTTATATTTTATAACTTATAACATGGTTATATTTATAAATCAATGTTTATACACTTATAAATTATGGACAAGAAAACATTACTGAAGAGATTTGGCAAGAATGTAAAAATAGAGCGGATTAAACAGGACTTAACACAGGAAAAACTTGCGGAAATAATGGATGTGTCACAAAACTACATTGCAAACATTGAGTGCGGCAAGGCAAATATGTCACTTGCAAAAGTTCTGGAACTTGCAAATTATCTGAATATCAGGATTGAAAAACTGCTCAATTTCAGCGAAGAATAAGTCAGGACTACTTTTTCAACTTGCTCATTAGAACAACAAAAATATACCGGAGCAAAGAAACAGGAATACTAATAAAAACCTGTTCCAGCCTAAAAGAGAGCGAACTTGATTTATTAATCAGTTTAAAAATATGTTTTTGCAGCCTCAGACGCGCGCGGTTAGTTTCATTATTTTCAAACAATTTACTTGATGTTGTAATCTGATAACCGGGGTTACAGAATTTCTTATATTCCAACTCATACCTGTGTGCGTTGTAGAGGGTTAAATACGGTTCGCCGAGGTTACTTTCATGCCGGCTGTAATAGTACTTATTCATATAAATTCCGGACTGCGCAAACTCAAGAATAATAAAATTGTTAATTATACATTCGCGCGACTTGTCCATCAACTCTTCCGAGTAGTCCGCAGCATCTTCCATGTAAATATCCTTGAAATTCCGTGCAAAACAGGAATAGCAATAATACTGCTCTGACGCAAATCTCATCCCCGCCCTGCCGTAAGGAGTGGGCTTATTTTTGTTTTCTTCGCGGGCAAAGTATTGAGTAAAATACGGCTCTTCAACAAGCGGGGTATCTAAAAAATATTTTTTAACATCATCAGTCAAGCCAAAAAACCACCAGTCGGAGGGGTGGAACGGCATTTTTACTTCAATCTCCGTATCACTCAAATTTTTGTCAAAATCAAAACGCGAAAACAGACATGAGGTAAGGAGTTTGCGTTCAAAAAGATTGTAATTCGGACTTCTGTCCTGAAATCTGTCAAAATATTCAAGGAATTTATCACCGGTCAAAATCAAATCGCTTCTGAATTTGAGTGCATATTTGCGTGTAGCTTTTTTCAATCCTTCTTGTGTGGATAAAAGCTGACGGTTGATATTGTTGAATATTTTGCGCCCGTTAATTTCATAAATGAGGGTGTTCCCAGGGTCTTTATTGAGTACAAGTATATCATAATCCAGCCCGCTGACATCTGTGCCTTCCCAGGTCGAGAGAATAATCTCCGCCCCCGGTAAATACCTGCGGATACTTTTTAAACACTTGGGCGTTTCTTTTTTACTGACCGCCCCCTGTACGATTACGGAAATGTCATTTGCTGTTATCATATTTTTTATTATTGGAAATTCTTTATTTTTGCTT
Organism: Candidatus Gastranaerophilales bacterium; assembly: GCA_944323635.1. Classification (GTDB taxonomy): domain Bacteria; phylum Cyanobacteriota; class Vampirovibrionia; order Gastranaerophilales; family Gastranaerophilaceae; genus CALUTH01. The sequence goes on along the minus strand of CALUTH010000047.1, from coordinate 12,037 downwards.
TGTAATGTAAAACCTTTTTTTCTACTAAAAAGTATGGTAAACATTTTAATGTTTTATATAATATTTTATATGCTATTTTTTTTGTCTTTGAAAGATTTGGTTTCCACAAAAACCATACAAATTTTGATAATATTAAATAAAAAATATCTTTGATAGACGGCAGTTTATGAGTAAAATCTGTTTGTAAATAACATTTTACATTTTCTATCGGTCCACCTTGAAATGGTGCAACATTAAAATAATGAGGTAATATTAAATAATCTGGAGGGCAAAGATTTGTTCTCTGTTTATGCCATCTAAAATCAACATTCCAAGAATTAACAACAATATAGTATTCTTTTATTGCGTTATAACTATCTTCAGGAGTTTCTTTTAAGTCCCATTTTTTTAATTTTAAATAATGACGAAATAACTCACTTTCTGGTGCAATAGGTAAGTACTTAATATCGGAATTCTCTTCACATATTTTTTTATTTTTCAGCTCTATCATAAGATGAGTTTCTTGCATAATAGGCATTGAAAATAAATCTAATAACACTTTTTTATTTCCACATAACAGCATATCGGAAGGATGGTATAATCTATCAACCCTTGTAAAGCAATTTGTTGTTATTATTTTATTATCTTCATAATATTTTATTAATTTATTGAAATTAACACATTGATCGTTTCGTAGTTTTATAACTATACTTTCATCTTCAATAGCCTCTAATCCTGCTTTTACAGAAACTAGTTGGCGATTTATATTAAAAAAGCCAGGATTTATTAAATCTTTAACTGTAATAATTTGAACAACATCTTCAAGCCTTAATTGTCGTAATAAATTTTCGTAATTATCTTTATCCGCAATATAGCTAACTATAATTATTTGATTAAATTTATTTTTGAATTTTAATATTTGTTGTTTTATTGCTACAAGCCACTCAATTGCATATGGACCATGAATTAATAATGCTACTTTCATTGATAATTAGTTTCCTTTCTTAGGTAAAATAATCCTTTCATATATAGTTTTTTGTGGATCAATAAACAATTGTAAATCATTAAACTGTTGACTAATAATCCGAGCTTTTTCACTTGGTTCTATTTTTATATATGCCTCTAATTTCTTTTCTAAATCGCCTTCCTCTATAGGATTAAATAACAACCGAGAATCTTTTGTATAATCCGCAATACCACTATTAATAGACGCCATCACCGGAACGCCTCGTAATACCATTTCTATCATTGCTACTGGTTGATTTTCATATCTTGAAGGCATTACAGTTAAATCTGCAATGGCTATTAAAGACTCTTGCGCTTTTATATCTAAAAAATCATAAATATAAATACCGTCATAATTGTGTATTCTTTTATAAATTTCGTATCTATAATCAGAATAATTTTTACTACTTGAAGTATTACCGGCAAGAAATAATTTTACTGGTAAGCCCTTTTTTCTCAAATTTATAACAGCTTTAATTAATTTATCTTGCTGTTTTCTACCCTCAAATCTTGAAATTAAAACAATATTAAAAGATTCTTTATATTCATCAAAATTAATTTTATCATTTAGTTCTTTTAAAATATCATTTTTACCTTTTAATTTATTTAAATATGGATTACCAAAAACTAAAACCTCCTCATTCAATTTATAATGCTCCTTTACGTATCTAGCCATAAAAGTAGAAGGGGCAATATTATAATCTGATAAAAGCATTTGCTTTTGCTCATCTTTATACATTGCTTGTAAATGTAGTGGCGCAGTCTGGATACTTTCAAATGAACTCCATTCATAGCACTCACGAGTTGCAGTATGATTATTTGTCACAAAAACGGTATTCGCAAACTTATTACTATTTTCTTTATTTTCTAAACAAGTTAAACCCAAAGCTAAAAAATCTGCAAATTCTACATAATTTGGCTTTATATCACTAATGTATTTGTAAACTTGTTTTCTTTTATGGGATATTGAACCGTGTAATTTATATAAGTTAAATCTAGTATTTTCAAACAAATCACAATTTTTATCATAATCACTTGTTATAACAAAAACTTCTATAGTTGGTAACTTTAAAAGCCAACTACAGATATTATATAAATAGGATGCTATACCCCCGTGTCCTTTATACAATCCAAATTCATGAGCCACAAATACTAACTTTAAAGGAATATCTTTTTCCATTTTTACTCCATATTATACTTTTTTATTTAGACTTTATTTTCTAATATAAAGTCATTTTGTACGAAAATTACATCAAATTCTGTTAACCATCCTTTATTATCTTGGTGAAACTCCCCATTAATTTCACGATAAACAGGGAGTAAATCAAAAATTTTGAAACCATTGCCATGAAAGAAATTAAATATTGTTTCATATGTTACTGCATTACAATATTTTTGAACTGTCGTGCATTCTATTAAAACAGCCTTGATTAACCCCTGTGCAAATAACCTGCTACAACCATTTAAAACTTCCATTTCAAAACCTTGCACATCAATTTTTAATGCAATATTTTTATAGTTTTCAAATATTTTATTTCCAAAGTATTCATTATCCAGAGTATTTATATCAACTTCATACAAATCTTCCTGTATTGAAGTATCATTTTTATTACAAGCAAAATATTTATAATCATTTCTAAGTGCTTTGAATGATGTTAATCCATCAATAGCAGGATTATATTTCAATACGAGCCTATCTTCATGTTCACCTATACCAATCATTTTATAACCAAAATTAGTATATTCTAATTTTATACTTTGTAATTTAGGTTGCATAGCAATGATTGGTTCGTATCCAAAAATCAAAGAATTAGATGTATTATTATTGGATAACATAATTTTAGAAATATCACCTTTGTTAGCACCAATATCAAAAATGAGAAATTGTTTCCCACGTACTATATAATCACATAAATTTTTAACAATATCATCTTGACTCATAAGTAAAAATTTTGCACATAAGTCTCTTTTATAATTTGGATCCAAGTCTTTTTGCTTGAAAAGATCTGAACAATTTTCATAAAAATTTTTACTTAAAAGCTTTTTTATTTCTAAAATTTCTTTGTCTAATTTACAAATTTCACGATAAGTTGGACTGAGAATTTTATATATTTTATGTCTTATATTTTTTATTTTTGCATTTAAATTATTCATTTCCTTATACCTCATTTCTTGCTCTAAAATACTTATCATTATTCGCACCCGGGTGCTTTACAACAACATTCTGCGTACCATCCTCAAGGCATTCAAAATCCGTTGATTCATTAGGTTCCATCACCACTATATCACCGGCTTTGTACTCAACGCCGTTCATTTTTACCCTGCCGCTTACAATTACAGTTATTTCCGTTGCGATTTTATGGTAATGCTTTTCCTCATAATCGCCTTTTTTATAGCTCTTTACCGCAACTTCCACGTCATTGGTTTTCAATAATGTCGGTTCAAAATTCCCGACAAACCAGCCCTTTATCATATCATTCAGTTTTGCTGTTTTCATGTTTATTCCTTATCTCTTTTAGCCCATTCACTCCCACGAAGCCTCTCCCGCAAGGGGCGGGTAAACGGGAAAAATTTACACCAACGCTGATTGTTTTATCTCGATATACTTATCCAAATCCTCGGGCGTGCCTGTTCCGTGCATTTGTTTTTTATCAATCGTATAAATCCCGAATTTTTTACCCTGTTTGATTGCATAGTTATAAACCGGCGCGACATAAAACTCATTATTCACGCGCTCGTTTCTCACAATCATGTCAATCGCGTTTTCTACAAAATCTCTGCCCTTATTAAAATAATAAATCCCGACAGTCGCATTCTCTGAAATAACTTCTTTCTCTCTGATTTCCATAATAAATCCGTCTGCATCAAGTTTTGCATAAGACCATTTTTTGTCATCATCTTCAAAACACAATACAGAGCCGTCCAACCCTCTATTCTCGCTATCATTGATATAATCCTCAATATTCATATCAACAATCTGGTCAGAGTTTGCAATCAAAAGCGGTGTATCGTTATTTATTAATCTGTGAGCATGCAACACCGTGCAGGCAGCGCCTTCGGTCAGTTTATCAATCAGAACAAACTCAACATTATAGTTATTCTTAATCCAATTAACAGTTTCCTGCTCGTTATTGTAATGCTCTGCACGCGCAAGGAGAATAAATTTTGCATTTTTCATATTCAAATTATCAAGCACATGACAAATCATCGGTTTGCCGAGTACATCAATAAACGGTTTCGGCTTGGTATAACCCGCCTTTGCAAACCTTGAACCAGCGCCCGCCATTGGTATTACTATATTTATCATTTATTACTCTCCTTTGTTTTTATCTCAATAAGAAATGCTGTAACCTTTCACAGTAGGATAAAAGCGGCGTCTTATCAATTGCCACTTTACCCCCCCTTTACCCCTTAGCCCCTCCGGTGCGTTACATAATCTTCATACATCTGATAACTTGAAAATGTCAGATAATCCTTCTTTGATATTTCAAAAACTCCAATCCTTTTACCGTCCAAAATCATTTCGTTAAAAGTTGCGCTTATATAATAAACACCCTGCGTATTAACGTCTTTTTCAATAACCGCAAACGCCGCATTAACAAAATCACTGCCGTGTTTGTAATAACAGCAGCCCGTAGACGCAACATTAGAAATCGGACGTTTTTCGCTTGTCTGGATTACAAAACCGTTTTCATCAAGCAAAACAGAACTGTATTTAGGGCTTACCGCATTAATAACAACAATTCCGCCGTCAAGATTTCTTTTCCTAAAATCCTCTATCGCCGGCGCAATATCCGTTTTAATAAGCTGACTGCCGTTCAGTATCAAAAGTTCTTCTTCATTATTAATCGCATCAATTGCAAACAAAGCGCTGCAAACCGCACCCTTAGTGTCTCCTGCAATTTCTACAATATTACACTTAGGGCACAAAATTTTGAGTGTATCACCGAGGAAATATTTATCCTGATCTTCTTTTCTGATAATACAGGTTATGTTATCACCGACATTCTCAAGCGACTCGATAGTCCTTTGAATAATCGGTTTGTTTTGAATTTCTATCAAGTACTTAGGGAAACCTTTTTCGCTGAAATCTTTTTCAGAACCCGCCATCAAAATTACTATATTCATTATTTGACACCTCCCGCAAAGATTGCACCGGACTCCGCGGCTTCCACTTCTTTTATTCTGTTTTTGATATTGACATAGGTGACGTCATTAACCGTATCAACCTTTAAAAGGTTCGCACCGCTTGCAAGTGCCGCCTTAATACCGTTTGGATTGTCTTCAACAACAAGCACCTCCTCGGGCTTTAAACCAAAGCGTTTTATTGCCGTTTCATATATTTCCGGATCCGGTTTAGACTTTGTTACATCCTGATTGGACAACGTAAAATCTAGATATTTTTGCAAATCCGCTTTTTCCATCATCATATCAATAGTGACGCGGACGGAATTTGAAGCAAGCGCAAGCCCGTAACCTTCGCTTTTTAATTTTGCAAGCGCGTATTGGTGGCAAAACAAAGGTTTACACTTCATATACACATGTTCCATAGTATAAATCTGTTTCATGTGATTAATAAACTTATGCAGCCCTTTGGGCAAGCCTTTTTCAATTGAAAGCATTTCCAGCTTTTTCTTAGTCGGCAGCCCGTCAAAAGTAACAAGGTGGTCATACCTTGAAATCTTAAACCCGAATAGTTCAAGCGCCTGATTTAACGCCTCATAATGCCAGTCCTTAGCATCAATAAGAACACCGTCCATATCAAACACTATTGCCTTAATTTTTGCCATTAAAAAACTCCTTTGCTTCATCAGGATAATCCGTGCAGAGCATTATATCCGGAATATCTTTGTACATGCACCACACATTTTTGTATTCGCGTTTATGCAAATCCGGAGATACAATACAAACTTTTTTATTTTTATCAAGAATTTTTTTCACTTCCTCAGCGCCGAACCAGTCGGAATTAAAACAATCCAGCCAAACACCTTTTGCCCTGTCAAACATAATCGGCTCAGGAACAATATCACTCAGTCCCGTAAACACATTTAACCCGAGTTTGTGCTGATAAACCATTTCGGGAATACTCATATCAAAAGTAAAGTAATTTGTATGATTGTATTTTTCAAGCAGTCTTTTAATCTCATCAGCCAGTCCGTCCGCCTTAATATTAAGCGCAAGCGGTAAATCTCTGCCGGCAAGAAGTTTCAAAAACTCTTCAAAAGTCATTTCACCGCCCTCCGGCATATTGTGAGAAATCACAATCTCTCCCTTTATATCCCGCAGGTCGGTTTCCACACCAAAACCGTTATCAAACGCACGCTCAAAGGCAGTCTTGCTGTTCTTTTCGTCTTCCGATTTCCACCAGCCTCTGTGTGCAATTATTGTAATGTTTCTATCCACCCGGTAATAACCTTTCTCAAAACATCCTAATTTTATTTTTACTTTTTAAATAAAAAGTAAAAAATAGCCATTCAGCTATTTAACCCCATACTAGCACAAATAGCATTGTTATAACATTACCCGTATAAAAATTTTACATATTTTAAAATATGTTATAATTCAATAACAATCGCCAATTAGTCATTATTCTATAACTATATTACATTTTACACAAAATGTAATTTTTTATTTTTATATAATTTTCCCCTGTTGTGGATAAATTTCTCCGATAAAACGTTACAAAACTTAAAATATTTTCTTAAAAAACGCAATTATTTTTTTCAGGTGTTTTAATAAAACAAAGAACAGACCCGAAGGAAATACAAATGCAAACAAATACTATCAATACAAAAACTCCGGCATTCGGCGCCAAAATAGGTTCAAAACTAAAGTTATACGCTCAAAAAGATGCGCGTTTCGAAAACTTTATGAAAGAGTTTTCAAAATGGGGCGACTCCAACTCTGTTGTAGATATTTACAACTCAAAAATCAACGGCAAAACAAAATACATGTTAAGGCTTGAAAATCAGGTTCTGGACCGTACTAACGTCCGAATAACAAATGATGAATCCGTATATATGCCGGAAAAACTGATAAATACATTCTTCAACCTGACAGAAAAATCAATACTATGGGCGGAAGACAGACTCTTTATAGAAGTAAAAAAATTCTTGAAAACTGCACCCGTCCGCTACCGCGAGTGGTACGCAAATATAATAAAGCAGCAGGAACAAAGCGGAAAAGTTTTTGACCATGATACCGCACAGCGTTTTCAGAGATTATAACCCCAACACAAAAGGAGTACAGATATGCAAATCAATTCTAACAATACAGCTTACACAAAACCGGCGTTCGGCACAAAACTAAACGGAAAGTTAACACTTGATATTTGCAATGAATTATATGCAAGAAATCTTGGCAAGTACGCTCAGGCTTATAGCACACATTGTCAGAAACTTGCTTCAGCCGGTTTGGAAACCTCGGAATTATACCTTTCAAAAAACAGCAGTGGCAGAATAGGCTTTAACCTTAAAAACCCGTCAATCACAAGTGCATACGAAATTCCTATGGGGGAAGCAAAACCCGGACACATGCTGGAAACCTTCTTCAATATTAAGCCGGAAGATATTGTAAAAGCGGAAGAAAAAATAAAATCACTCATCGGCGAAAAGGTCAACGGGCTGATAAAAGCGGCTAAGTCCGATAAAAATGTTTACAACACCGTTACAAAAGCCGGCAAAGACAGCAATGTTGAAAAAGCCGTTAAAAATCTTGATGATAATACAATCATAGATTTATATTACTCAACAAAGAAATAATTTTTTATTAAGACACCGCTAAAGCCCAAGTTCGCATGCCGGCTCTGTTTCAACCTCACTATACAATTGCTTGCTCCGCTGATGAAGTTTGTATAACGGCAAACGGAAAATCATTACCAGCGCGATTATTATCATGGCAAACTTGACAACATCTGTCATCAGGGCGGGAGACGCCTGCGCGGTTTATAATTTATTTCTTTTTCTAATTCGCGCCGTGCCTTTTCATTTTTTAAACGCAGTTTTCTCATCGGGTTATACAAACTTAACAGCAAGATATACAAAATTGGAAAGGCATAAAATAGTATAAAAAATGAACTTTGGTACTGCATTTTATATCCGGTAAAAACCAAATATACAAACAAAACGACTAAAATCATAAAATATTTTTTGGATAAACTAACAAGTTTAGTCATTCCCCTTGACACTAATAACGGAATTAAAAAAATTACTGCCGGAATGTATAAATACAACACATAAAATACTTCTTCATCTTCTAACATAAAACCATTAGCCAGATATACAGAAATCATAGCTATAATAACCAATAAAACCAATTGAACAATCATACTGCCGAATAAATGTTTTATTATATTATTCCTATACAAAATTTCTTTTATTTCCCAGAGTTCGTATACAAGCGTTAACGGGAAAGCTAAAGTAGTAAAATATGTAGTAACTGCTATCAGAATTAGATATAAATATTGCTGTATTTGCGGCAGATTATGAAAAACGGGATTTTCCAAAGTCGCTGTAACTGTTGCTACTAATGATAAAATTGACAATATAAAGTATATAAAATATTTTAATTTGACATGCTCTTTTAATATGTAAGCTATACGCAGCAATTCTTTATCATTTAAAACAGAAAAAATAAACAGATACATAATACAAAAAAACAAATTTATATTCGGGAATTTCAACAGTTTTAAAACACTTTCCGCAGGTGTACCATATTCCGGTATTGACCAGACAATAAATGCGTACCCTATATTCAACAAAAATACAAAAAAAGTTAACAGTATCAATAAAAATAATTTTATAATCGGGTATTTTTCATCTGTTATTTTTAACATAATCCTGCCTGTATAAAAAAGGTATGACTATTATATCATACCTTTTTTATTTTTACAATAGTTTTAATATATATTATTATTTCCATCCCGGCATTTTTGATAATTCATCTTTTGTATAAGTAATATCAAGCAATAAAACATAATCCGTTAAGAGCCCCAACAATTGCTGAATACGTGCATCATTATTAATCGTTTTATCCTTTATTTCTCTAAGGCTCAAGTTATTTAATAGCACCTCTCTCATGTAAAAATCATAATAATCCGGAATTTGCAAATGCAGATTACCTTGCTTATCAATATATGCATTATATACATGCGTCTCACCTAACAGTGTTCCCAAATCTTTTTCACTATAAAAACTAATACCTGCAAGTGTTTTGTCTTTATATCTACCACTTTTTATTGCGTTTTGATTCTTTACAATAAAACTTTGTAAGCAAGAACTGGCTTTTACTTTTCTAACAAGTGGTGAAGTTTGGCGAGGCTTCACGACCATTGTATTATCATTTATTTCTTTATGCATTTTGGATAAATGCTCTTTTAAAGAATAATTTTCTATAGACATCATATCTGTATAATAGTTATCAAAATCTTTTTCTATGAAATCTTTAGGGTTCAAAGATAATCGGTAATAATTTAACGACAAGGGTATATCTAAAATTTTACCCACCGTTTCAGCAGTAAATCTATTTTTTGCTAATCTATATTGAACAGCACTCGTATACATTTCAGGGTACAACGCTAAGGTATTCAAAATTTTCTCTTTAGTTGATATATCTTTATTATTAAATGTTAACTCGTCAATTATTTCTTTTGTTTTATTATTTATTTCCTCCATTGATAAATTCTTGTTCACTGCCTTTATATTTCTATATTTACGACTTTGGCTATACTCATTAGTAAAATCATCCAACGCTCCCAAATATTTCTTATCCGGCATCGGTGTACTACTTATATACATCTCCCTGCCGGTATAGGGTTTTGCAATCGGTTTTGGTTGCATTGACGATTTTATGTTTGGTTGTATATTCACTGCAGGTATTTCATTACTTATATCGTTTGACATTTCTATCTGACCCGTTAATGTTCCGTTTGACGGGTATAACGGTGTATATTCTGTTTCCGGAGTTTCTTCATACTCCGTTTCAGGAAGTATATCTATTAATTCCTGTAAATTGTTTGCATTATTATTCGTTTTATTTACCCCTGTCCCGTAACGCTCCTGTACATCTCTGTCCATGTAGTCGTTTATTTCTTTTTCCAGTGTTGACTTGTATTCTTTGGGTGACTGCATTACAGGTTTATTCGGGTTTCCGTGTCCCGCTTTTGAACGGTAATGTGCTCTTACTACAGTTCCGTCCTGTCTTGTATATTCATGGACAAAGACTACATCACTCGAGTTTGCAAGTTCCGCATTCATTGGAAATCCGATTTTCCCATATTGATAATCCAGCGCCTTCTGATAATATTTGCCCTCTTCATTGTCCATCGCAAGTACATCCTCATAGCTGAATATTCTGTTGTCATTCATTACGTCATTAACGTAATCTCTTAAGCTTTTTGGCATTTAAATCCTCCTGTAATAATATTTTGTACGACTTTTGTTTTGATAAATTCCGCAATGACATTCACCAATTAATAACACATAAAAAAAAGAACCCGAAAATACTTTCGGGTTCTTTTCCGTTTATGAATTAACAAAAACTACTTCATTAATTCGCCGACTGCTTTGTAAACAGCCATTCTTTGTGCCGCATCCTTTTCTGCTTGAGCATACAAGTCTTCAGCAGCCTCCGGATTGGTCTTCATAAGTGATTTATAACGACCTTCAGATCTGATGAATTCTTGATAGCTGCCCTTAGGATCTTTTGCATCCCAAGTGAACGGTACTTCGTTATCCGGATTGTATCTGTACAACGGGAAGTAACCGGCCTCAACAGCACGTTTTTGTTCTGTTTGTGTCTTACTCATATCAATACCGTGAGCGATACAAGGAGCGTAAGCAAAGATGATTGAAGGCCCGTTATACGCTTCAGCTTCCTGGAATGCTTTAAGAGTTTGCGCTCTGTCAGCACCAAGAGCAACTGATGCAACGTATACATAACCGTATGACATACTCATCAAGCCCATGTTCTTCTTGTATGTTCTCTTACCGCCTGTTGCAAACTTAGCAACCGCGCCGGTAGGAGTTGATTTAGACGCTTGACCGCCGGTATTAGAGTAAACTTCGGTATCAAGAACGAGGATATTAACATTTTGGTTTTGAGCCAATACGTGGTCAATACCGCCGTAACCAATATCGTTAGCCCATCCGTCACCGCCGATAATCCAAACTGATTTATCCGTGAAGTAGTCTTGAAGCTCTCTTACCTTTGCTAAATCCGGACATTGAGCATCTGCATATTTTGCAAGAACTTTCTTAGCGTTTTCTTGCGCTGCAACTGCTTCTTCTGTCTTAGAATTATCAAAGTGTGACATAGCTTCTTCCAGTGCAGATTTCAAATCAGCCGGAGTTTTTTCGTTTTCAAGCACTTTTTCAACATAAGTTTTTAAAGTACTTCTGTTTTGGTCAACTGCAAGTCTCATACCGAAACCGAATTCAGCGTTGTCTTCAAATAATGAGTTAGCCCATGCCGGTCCTCTGCCATCCTTATTCTTGGTATAAGGAATAGTCGGGAAAGTACCGGAGTAGATTGAAGAACAACCGGTTGCGTTAGCAATAATTGCGTTTTCTCCGAACAATTGTGAAACAAGTTTAACGTAAGGTGTTTCACCGCAGCCTGCGCAAGCACCTGAGAATTCAAATAACGGTTTTCTGAGCATTGCACCCTTGATAGTCTTAACAGAGTTTTTACCCATTACGTTATCAGGGAGTGCATCAAAGAATTCTTCGTTAGCCATTTCACCCGCTGCTTCTTCTTTTTCAATAGAAGACCATACAAGTGCTTGTTTATCAGGATTCTTTGTCATCGGACATTGATCGATACAAACACCGCAGCCTGTACAATCTTTGCAGTAAACCTGAACTTTGAATTTTTCACCGTGATCGTTCGGTTTTGCATCGATTGTATTGAATGATGCAGGTGCATCTTTAAGATTTTCTGGTTCCATTAACTTGGTTCTGATTGCAGCGTGCGGACATGCAGATGCGCAAATACCGCATTGAATACAATTTTCAGAATTCCAGTGAGGAACTCTCGGTGCAATTGCACGTTTTTC